>JAITPH010000243.1 GCA_031289515.1 Tannerella sp. | reverse complement strand
CCCCGAAACGTTCGGGACATGATCACAATAGTTGTGATGATTCCCCGAAACGTTCGGGACATGATCACAATAGTTGTGATGATTCCCCGAAACGTTCGTGACATGATCACAATAGTTGTGACGATTCCCCGAAACGTTCGGGACACGATCACAATAGTTGTGACGATTCCCCGAAACGTTCGGGACATGATCACAATAGCTGTGACGATTCCCCGAAACGTTCGGGATATGATCACAATAGTTGTGACGACTTCCGGAAGGCGACAAGGGCAGAAAAAATAATTCATGTTAAAAGAAAAAACAATGCAGTAATTAAATTCGACAAGTCGGCAGACTCGCCGTAAACTTCGACGCAGCAAAAGACGACACGCCTAACAGCGTCGTAATATCCGTCATTGCAGGCGTGTCTCCCTCCCGTCGACATGACCGTCAAGAATAGAATGACGGAATGGCGTCATGTCCGTCATTGCGAGGAACGAAGCAATCCGGCGCCCTGTATATCCGGATTGCTTCGTTCCTCGCAATGACGGCAGACTGCCCTTTATTGGACGTAGCATTTCCGGGTTTCGTCATTATAAGGAAATTGCTAAACTCGTTTAGTGATTTCCTCGCAATGACGCGGTACACGAATGTATGCCACAACTTTAAACTTTCGACTTCAGCCTTTCAACTTCAAACTTCCGACGGTAGCCGGATAATTTCAGCCGTCCGCCGTCCGCCGTTCAACCGCTCAAAACGCTTCGCGATACTTGTTGCCGTCCTTGTCTTCGAGGATATTGAGGTAGCTTTTGTAGCGGGATTCGCTGATGAAGTTATCGTCGAGAGCCTTCAGGACGGCGCAATCCGGCTCGTTGCGGTGCGAGCAGTTATGGAAGCGGCAGTCCGACGAGGCGCGGAAGATTTCCGGAAAGTAATGCGCCGTCTCCGCACCCGACATCTCGATTGTGCCGAAGCCCTTTATGCCCGGCGTGTCTATCACGTAGCCGCCGTCCGGCAGCGGCAGCATCTCCGAAAAAGTCGTCGTGTGAACACCCTTTTTATGATACTCCGAAATCGCGCCCGTACGGAGATTCGAGCCGGGCAGGAGTTTGTTTATAATCGTCGACTTGCCGACGCCCGAATGACCCGACAGGAGCGTCGTCCGGGCGGCAAGAATGGCCTTCAGCGCGTCGAAGCCCTCGCCGGTCGCCGCGCAAATAGCGGTGCAGGGATAGCCAATCGTCGCATACAGGTGCGAAAGCGCGTTCATATACTCCAAATCCGCGTCGCTGTAGCGGTCAATCTTGTTAAAAACCAGCTGCGCCGGAATGCGGTACGCCTCCGCCGTAGCGAGGAAGCGGTCGATAAAAACGGTCGACGTCGAGGGATAGTTCACCGTCACGATCAGCGCGGCAAGATCGATGTTTGCAGCCAGTATGTGCGACTCTTTCGACAGGTTCGACGCGCGGCGAATCATGTAGTTGCGCCGCGCGTCGATGGCGGTGATGAAAGCCGCGTCGCCGCCGTTTTCCTCGATGCTTACGCCGTCGCCGATGACGACCGGATTCGTGCTCTTGATGCCTTTCAGACGGAAAGAACCCTTGATCCGGCATTCCACCGTGCGACCGTCGGCCGTATGCACCGTATACCGGCTTCCCGTGTTCCTGACTACAAGTCCGTGCATCAGACCGTCATTATTTCCTTTTCCTTGGCGGCGAAAAGCTCGTCGATTCGCTTGATGTAGCGGTCGTGAATCTTCTGAACCTTTTCTTCCGCATCCTTCTCGACGTCTTCGGCGACGCCTTCCTTCACCGACTTTTTGAGAGCCTCGATGACGTCGCGGCGAGCGTTGCGGATGCTTACCTTGGCGCTTTCGGCCTCCTGTTTAGCCTGTTTTGCGAGCGCGCGGCGGCGTTCTTCCGTAGGCGGAGGGATGCCCAGACGGATTACCTCGCCGTTGTTTTCCGGCGTGATGCCGACGTCCGAGTTGAGGATCGCCTTTTCGATGTCCTTTATCAGTTTCCTGTCCCAGGGCGTGACGAGCAACGTCTTTGCGTCCGGAGTGTTGATTGACGCGACGTTCGTGAGCTGCGTCATTTCGCCGTAGTAGGGCACCCGGACGCCGTCCAGTATTCTGGGATTGGCTTTTCCGGCGCGGAGGCGCGCAAGTTCGTCGTCGAGATAGCCGATTGCCGAAGACATCTTGTCTTCAGCGTTCTTAATGATTTGATTAATGTCTGCTGCCATAATTGTTTGTTTTAGGATTATTTCGTGCAAAGATAGTGAAATTCGGGCATATTCCGCACTCGAAGTTAAAAATTGCGTACCGTCGTGCCTGTTTTTTCGCCCGACAGGACGCGGCGGAGGTTGCCCGGCGTGTCCATGTCGAAGACGACGAGCGGCAGGTTGTTCTCGCGGCACAGCGTTATCGCCGTCATGTCCATCACCCGGAGTCCGCGCCGGTACACCTCGTCGAACGAGATTTCATCGAATCTCGCGGCCGACGGATCCTTTTCGGGGTCTGCCGTATAGACGCCGTCGACGCGCGTCCCCTTGAGCAACACGTCGGCGCCGATTTCAACGGCACGAAGCGACGCCGCCGTGTCGGTCGTGAAGAACGGATTGCCCGTACCCCCGGCGATAATCACGACATAACCCTGTTCCAGCAACTCCAGCGCGCGTTTTTTGCTGTAAAACTCGCCCACCGGCTCCATCCGTATCGAGGTAAGCGTAGCCGCCCTGACGCCGGTTGCTTCGAGCGCGGAGCCGAGGGCAAGGCTGTTGATAACCGTCGCGAGCATACCCATCTGGTCGCCTGTAACGCGGTCGAATCCCAAGGCAGCGCCGCTCAGACCGCGAAAGATATTGCCGCCGCCGATAACGATAGCGGTCTGGACGTTCATCGCGGCGACGTCCCGAATCTGTGCGGCATATTCATTCAGTCTCTCCTCGTCGATGCCGTAATGCCTGCATCCCGCCAGCGACTCGCCGCTTAATTTCAGTAAAATTCTTTTGTAGATCATATTGTTATATATTTTAATAATTGACAATTGTCAATTGCTAAACAGCCGGCAAACTCATCCCGGTAATTTTCCGGTAGAGGTCAAGCGCATAAATATCGGTCATGCCGGAGATATAATCCAAAGCGCACTGAATCTTGCCGTAGGTAGTCGGCGCGTAGACATCATACTGGTCGGGCACGCGGTTAAGCAGCAGTTCGCTGTACGAGTGCTTCGGATTCATCATCGCGTCGATGATGGTTTCGAGCAGATAGCCGAAGATGTGATAGCCCGCAAGTTCGATGTCCACCACGTCGCGCGACTTGTAAATCTTGTCGTATGCCACCTTGGAGCACTTTTGATAAGCCGTTCGAGCAACCTCGCCGACGCCCTCGATAAGCGGTTTGTCGTAAGCGCCCGCGAGGAAAAGCTCCTCCTTGTCGATAAATTCCTGCGTACACTCGTCCACAAGCAGACCGATAATGCAGGAGCGGAGATAAGCCACCTGTTCGTTCGTGTCGTCGACCAGCGCCATCGTGCGTTTGATGTCGTCGAGGCGCTTGCCGTCGAAGAAGTCCAGAAACAGCCCGACGACCTCCTCCTTCGTCAGAAGCCGCAACTTGTGAGCATCCTCGATGTCCATAATCTGATAGCAAATATCGTCCGCCGCTTCCACCAGATAAACGAGCGGATAACGCGCATATATCGCCCTGTCAGGCTCTTTTTTCACGATGCCGAGTTCGTTCACAATCCGGAGATAAGTATCCTCTTCAGTCTGGAAGAAGCCGAATTTCCTTTTCGTTTCGGCGTAAAGCGAGGGGAAAGGATATTTCACAACCGAAGCCAGCGTACTGTACGTTAAGGCAAATCCGCCCTCGCGCCGTCCCTTGAACTTATGCGTCAGCAGGCGTATCGCATTGGCGTTGCCCTCGAAATAAAGGAAGTCCTCCCACCGTCGACCCTCGTCGCGCACCCGCTCTTCAAACATCCTGCCCTTGCCGTCGATGAAATAAGCCGATATTGCACGCTCGCCCGAATGACCGAACGGCGGATTGCCCATGTCGTGCGCCAGACACGCCGCCGAGACAATCGAATCTATTTCCGAGAAGTCGACATTAGGGTCGTCGGCATATTTCTGCGACAGTCGCGCGGAGACATTCTTGCCGAGCGATCGCCCGACGCACGAAACCTCCAAACTGTGCGTAAGCCGGTTGTGAACAAAGATGCTACCCGGAAGCGGGAACACCTGCGTCTTGTTTTGCAGCCGTCGAAAAGGCGACGAGAAAATCAGCCTGTCGTAATCGCGCTGAAAGTTCGTCCTCTCATGCTTGCGTTCATGGTAGTTCTCAACCCCCAAACGCTTCCCCGATAATAGTTTTGACCATTCCATAACCAATGCAGAATAAATTAATTCCAAATTCATAATTCTCAATTGTCAACATTAGACTTTCAACTCTTTCAGCACCGAACAACAGTAACATCATCCGCCAATTCCCATCCGATGCGTTCATCCCACGGCATATCTTTCGCTTCGGGACGACGGTTGAATATCACCAGATAAGCGCCGGTAGCCGAAACATCATTCCGGTGCGCAATCGGCGTCAAATGCTCCCTGTAACTGCGGATTTGTGTCAAGCCCTCATTGAGAACAAACTCGTAAGTACGGTATTTCCTCCACAGTTTGACTTCAATTATATCCCAGCGTCCGTTATATTCGACAGCCAGATCCATCCGTCCGCTACCCGCCGCATATTCCCTTTCAATCCGTCCGTTGCCGTTGGTGACACGTTGCAAAAACGCCATCAACAGGATATGCGGAAACGCTTCGGTATAGTTCGACATTTCTTCCAGCTCTTCCGAGTTCATCTTCCAGAAATATTGAAATTCGCGAAGCAAAGCATCCATGTCGAGAGTTCCGTCGTCATTTTGCCATTTCCAGCCCGGATTTTGCAGCATGACCTGAGTAGAGTAGGTGATTTGGCGTGCGATAATCTCGCGGTAGACAGGATTGGCGATTTCCGGATTTCCGTTGTCCACGGTCACAAGACCAAGGTCTATTGCAATGCGAAATCCTTCCGATTCGACAACGGCGGGATTAAATTCGCCGCTGATGACAGTCTCTATCACCCTGCGAACTTCAGGGTTTTCGAGCCTGTACGCCAGTGAATCAAGGTGAGTTTCCCGCGCCGTTATCATCTGTTTGCGCGCCTCAAACACATGTTCGTATGTCACCGTACTGTAATCGTCATGCTCAAGCACGCGCATGGTAGCGCGCATAAACAGATTGTTGACTATCCACGGCTGACCTTTGGACTGCTCCCATACGTAATCCAGCGCCTCGCCGGTTATTTGCTGGCCTGTCGATTCGGTGCGCTGGGCAAACAGTTTTGCCGTATCCGCTTTTGAGAAATTCCCGATAACGGCCGAATCCGACTTTATATTGAATGGCGAGCCGGGATTGGGCGTCGCGCCATCCTTTGATTTCGTGATATAGTCCTTCAAATCGCGCATGCCGACAAGCGCGATAGATACCGGAAACGTTCCGATGCCCCGATCGGCAAATCCGCCGCGCAACTGACGCAGGAAACTTGTCATCGCCTCGCCTTCGAGCACGTCAACCTCGTCGAACAGCACTATCAAGGACTTGGGCGCTACCAGCTCCGCCCACCGTATCAGCGTCGAGCGCATCAATCCGGTTATATCCCGATCTTCAACCAGAGGAACAGGCATTTTATTTATCCGCGCGTAATCGAGGATATCATAATATACGGTACGGATAGCAGCATCTCTGTCGGTTACGCCCTGACAGTCCTCAACGCTCACATAACATGCAATAGCCTCGTCGCCGCAATTGATTTCACGCATCCAGCTTTTCAGGAAAGTAGTCTTGCCTGTCTGCCGCGGCGCATGAAGCACCCAGTACAGTTTATCGCTCACATAGCGATGCAACTGCGCGCCGATCAGCCGTTCTTCGGGCGGCAGCATGTAATGGTCATTGGGGTTGCATGGACCCGTAGTGTTGAAAAATCTTACCGGTTGTTTTGCCATATATCTTTTTTTCTGCGACAAAGATAAGCATAAATTTTGAATGAATTATTACAATCCGTGATGATTGTGACATGCTGCTTTTTAGTCTATTTGCAGCACAAGTCCCTTGAGATATTCGCTTTCGGGGTGATATATATTGACAGGATGGTCGGCCGGTTGCGTCAATTGATGCAGAATCCGCACATTGCGGCGCGTCTGTGCGGCGGCGCTGAACACGGCAAGCCTGAAATCCGTCTTCGATACTATCTGCGAGCAGGAAAAGGTGAACAGTATGCCGCCCTTGCGTATTTTCCTTAAAGCAATCGAATTGAGTTTCCGGTAGCCCTGAAGACCGTTTCGCAGCGAATCCCTGTGCTTCGCAAAAGCAGGCGGGTCGAGAATAATCAGGTCATATTTGTCGTCCGTCTGCTCAAGAAACCGGAAAGCGTCTTCGGCAAACGATACATGGCGCGTATCGTCGGGAAAGTTCAGGGCGACGTTCGCGTCGGTCAGCGAAATAGCCTTCGCCGAGCTGTCCACCGAATGAACCGACTTCGCGCCCCCCTGCAAAGCATAAACCGAAAATCCGCCGGTATAGCAAAACATGTTCAACACCGAACGACCGTCGGCATATTGCCGGAGCAGGGCGCGGTTGTCGCGCTGGTCGATGAAAAAGCCTGTCTTCTGCCCTTTCAGCCAGTCTATTTCAAAGGTAAGTCCGTTTTCCGTAGCGCGGTGCGGCTCGCCCGATCCGTCACCGAACAAATACTCGTTTTCTTCGCCCAGCTCCGCTTTATACGGCAGCGTGCCTTCCGATTTGTAGTAAATGCGTTGCAGCGTATCGCCCAACACCTCGCGAAGAGCGCCGGCAATCTCCGTGCGCGCAAGGTGCATCCCGACGGAATGAGCCTGCACGACCGCCGTCCCGCCGTAAACGTCAACGATAAGACCCGGCAGGAAATCGCCCTCGCCGTGCACCAGACGGTATGTATTTGAAGTATCGCTGCCCGCAAATCCGATGGAACGCCGGAAATCGTAAGCCGCACGTATCCGCTCCGTCCAGAACGCAGCGTCAATCGTAACCGGAGTAAACGACAATATGCGTACCGTGATGCTGCCTATCTGATAATGGCCGACGCCGAGAAAATTGTTGTCGTTGCTGTAAACTTCGACGACGTCGCCTTCCGACAATTCGCCGTCCGTGTTCCGTACAGCCCCCGAAAATATCCACGGATGAAACCTGAGTAGCGATTCTTCCTTCCCCCGCTTAATATACATCTTGTTGTATCGCATATCAGACATTTATGTTTTCCAGAAACTTGTATATCCTGAGACATGACCATGCGTCGAGCGCAGCATAGCGTTGTTGAGCCTCCGAAAGCTTTTCGGCTTCCCAGTTGCTCAAACGTTCGCGTTTAGATATTTTTTTGCCGAACAGGATAGCGTAAATCTTCTGAAGGCTCATATCCTCGATGCCGAAACGTGTGACGTATGCCTGCAAGTCGATAAAATTGCCCGGCGTAATCTTCGTCAGACTGTGCAATCCGTGAAAATCGTCGCGCAGAGACAGCCCGATCTTTTTGACTTCCTTGTTGATGAGAAACGATTCGAGGAGTTCCGGCGTTCCGCCCAGCTTGTTCAGTCGCAACAGGAAGCAGGTATCGTCGGTAGACAGTTGTATCAGAGCTATCTTGTAATGCGTTTTTTTCGAGAAACTCGGTCGCGTCTCCGTATCAAAGCCGATTTCCCTGAACGTCGAAAGATACCTGAGCGCCCGCTCGAGTTCCTCCTCTGTCTCGACGATGACCGTTTGACCCTGAAAGATTTCGCGCGGCAGCTTCGATAGCGCTTCTTTTGTTATTACTTTTGTGATCTCCATTTCTTGGTTAATTTTCGTCTTCGTCCGTCGGCTCGTCATCGGTTTCGGGTCTGAAACATATCTGATGAAGCGGTATAAGTGAATTGAGCAGGCTCGAACCCCAGTAAGCGGAAAAGTTCTCCCTGCATTCGTATAAAGCCTGCCGCATCGCAGCCTCATTGTAGTCCCTGAACATCCCCGCAAAATTGCCCAAATCCTGATATATATCCGCCAAATCCTCCGAAATCGAGCATGCAACAGGCGTTTCGCTGTATTTCATGTCGATATGTTCCGCCCTAAGATACGTGTCATCCTCTCCGAGAAGCGACGCCACGCGCTGACGTATCGCCTCATAAGTCTGCTCCGTGATAATATGCCGGGCGTCGGTGTCTTCTTCCGGGTCTTCAATTTTCGGCAACATCAATGCCTTTAAATACAGCAAAGGCAATATCTTTATGATTTTATCGAGAAAAGAACTGACGTCATGCTCCGGAATCTTCTCTATTATCGAGCAGAACTCGACGGCGACAGCGACGAACTCTATCGTGTTTTCATTGTAAATATCTTTGTCCGTACTCATCCTAATCTTCCGTGATTTTATCCTGATAGCTCTCGGCTGTGACCGAATTGTCGATTTTCAGGATTAATCCCTGCAAGACCTTTCCCGGCCCGAGTTCAACGAAGTGGTCGGCGCCGTCGGCTATCATATTTCTTATTGTCTGCGTCCATTTCACCGGCGCCGTCAGTTGCGAAATAAGATTTTGCCTTATTTCATTCGGGTCGGTCGAGGGCAGGGCAGTGTAATTTTGATAGATAGGGCACACCGGACGGTTGAAGTTCGTCGCTTCAATGGCTTTTGCCAGTTCCGTGCGGGCAGGCTCCATCAGGGGCGAATGGAAAGCGCCGCCCACTTTCAATTTCAGAGCGCGTTTTGCACCGTTGGCCGTAAGCAATTTACAAGCCGCGTCGATGCCCGCTTCAGTGCCTGAAATCACGATTTGACCGGGGCAATTATAATTGGCGCAAACGACCGTCTCGCCGGTTATCTCGTTGCATACTTTTTCGACCGTTTCGTCAGGCAGTCCGATGATAGCCGCCATTGTCGAAGGCGTCAGTTCGCAGGCTTTCTGCATGGCGAGGGCACGCCCCGCGACGAGCCGCAGTCCGTCTTCAAACGAAAGCGCGTCGCTGGCTGCAAGGGCAGAAAACTCGCCTAACGAATGACCTGCCATCATATTGGGAGTAAACATCTTGCCCCATATTTTTGACAGGATGACGGAATGAAGAAACACAGCCGGCTGGGTTACTTTTGTCTGTTTCAGTTCGTCGTCGCTACCGGCAAACATGACGTCTGTAATGCGGAATCCCAATATCTCGTTAGCCTGTTCAAACAGTTCTTTTGCTTGCGGGAAGTTGTCGTACATCGACTTGCCCATTCCCGTAAATTGGGCGCTTTGGCCCGGATAAACATATACTTTCATATATAGCGTTATATTTCATTTAATCCCGCAAATATACTGCAAGTTTATATAATAAAGATAATTTATCCCGATTTTTTTTCTTCGATCGGCATAGCATCCCGCCAAT
>JAITPH010000215.1 GCA_031289515.1 Tannerella sp. | reverse complement strand
TACGAAAGCCTCTTCGACGCAATTCTCCGTACCTTTAAGCATGATGCCTATGGCGGTCATATACAACGGATCGCCGAGCAAATCGCCTGCGTCCGTAACCAAGCCGTCGTGTATGGCGGATTGACGAACTTTTACCTTGCATATTTCCTTTACGAGTTCGGGCAGATTGCGCAGTTCGGCGCCTCCGCCTGCCAATATTATGCCCGACCCCAACGATTTTATATCTATCGCTTCGCTAATGCGGGCATTTACGTTTTCGACTATTTCCTTTACGCGCCCTTCCACTATCGCACTCAAGTCGTTAAGAACTATTTCGCGGCTTGAGGCTTCCATTTCTATATTAACGCTTTTATTTTCGTCTTCTTTCTGATACGTTGCGCTTCCACGCTCTTTCTTCAACTTTTCAGCCTCCGCATCCGGCAATTGAAGCGACGTCTTTATATCCTTGTTAATAAGATTGCTGCCGAGCGGAATAACCGATAAATGCCGTAAATCGCCGTTTTTATATATCGAAACCGAAGTCACGCCTGCGCCGAAATCGACGAGCGCGCATCCCAATTCCCTGTCTTCCTTGCCAAGCATTGCGTCGGCGAGGGCAAGAGGCGCAATTACTATTCCGGCTATCGGCCTTTTTGCCCGATCTTCGATACTCGACTTTATCGTGCGACGAATCGAAGTGCTGCCGACCACAAGTTTATAATGCGCGTCAAACTGCTTGCCGGGCACTCCTACCGGATTTGTCTCCTTGTGACCGTCGACATAATAAACGGCAGGAGCAATGTCGAGCACGTCGAGCATATCTATATTGAACTTTCTGCACTGCTCTTTCAGGGAGTTGATATCATCGTTCGTAACGGCGACGCCGTCTTCTATTTCTTTCGTCTCTTTATGGTCGACGGTACGAATGGACTGCCCTCCGGCGCTTACATAAATTTTTCTTATATAACCGCCGTTCAAACGACGTTCGAGTTTGGCGACAAGCTCGTTGACATGCGTCGCCGTCTTTTCGAGGTTATGCACGTTTCCTCTTTGAATAGCCATAGTCGGGAGTACGGTATCGTGCGCTTTGACGAAAAATTTTCCGTCAGGTTTCCGTTCTCCGACAATCCCGGTGAAATGGGACGTCCCTAAATCTATTGCTACAATATAATTCCTCATATTTCCGTATATTACTTTTTTGTACAAACTATCTGATTCCTGTATTTTAAATTTATAACGCTATACTTCTCCCATCCCATCTTCGGTATCACCTGTTCATAGAAGAGGCGCAAGCGTTTGAGCTTCTTTTCGTAATCGTCCAAACTACCCAAAAGAATACGGTGACTTCCCACTCGCGGAGCTATCTCTACGTCTTTTGACGACCTGACAAAAATCTGTTCTATCTGGTCGTTCCAGAAATCATCGCCTTGCAAAAATAGTGCAAATTTATATAATTCCGTCATCGCAAACGATTTTTCTATATTTCCGCTTGCTATCGGGACGTAAATTGCCTGCCCCAAAACGGCCGGCATTGTGTGTCCCGATTTATCGACATAGTAGCTCCCATCAGGGCTGAAGATGCGCAAGACAGGCGTTTTCTGCGTCACTATGATTTTTATTTTGCCCGAAACGGTCTGAACGACTTCCGCCGATTCGACTATTTCGTTCTTCATCAGCGCATCTTCGACGGTCTGGGTATTGACGTCTTCCTTATTCAGAGGATAAACGCCTTTTTTCTTCAGATAGGCGACAACGTCGTCATCGCTGAGAAATTTGTTATCCTTGCCGTCTTTTATGACTATCTCCACCTCGCCGCACTTGAGGACAGGCTGTTTTTTTCTGCCGAAATAGAAGAAAGTTCCGGCTATATATGCAACCGACAGGATAGCTATTATTATGAATATTACACGTTTCATATATTTATTCTTTTTTCCAGTAATAATCTGATTGGCTCTGTAAAGCGGTCGATATCGCCTGCGCCGAGCGTCATAAGCACATCGAAGTCTTCATTTTCGACGATGCTCATCAACTCGTCCTTTTTGCACAGGATTTTATCTTTAACCGTTACCTTGTCGAATATTATTTCGGATGTAACGCCCGGTATAGGCTCTTCGCGCGCGGGGTAGATGTCGAGCAGAATCAGCCTGTCGAGCGCCGACAGCGAGGCGGCAAATTCATCGGCGAAATCGCGCGTCCTTGTGTATAGATGAGGCTGGAATATGCCGGTCAGTTTACGTCCTTCGTAAAGTTCCTTTACCGATTGTATGGAACTTTCGAGTTCTTGCGGATGATGTGCGTAATCGTCGATATATACTGTCTTTTCGCTCTTAATCAGGAAATCGAATCGACGCTCCGCTCCTGCGAACGATTTCATTGCCGGCAGCATCTCGTCGCCGGTAACGCCGTTGAGCGACGCCAGCGCCATTGCCGCCATGCCGTTTTCGATGTTTATTTTTATCGGGATGCCGAGTTGCACGTTTTTTACGGTCACCGTCGGCGAAACGAAATCGAAGAATATCTCGCCGTTGCCTATTCTGACGTTTTCGGCGTGAAAATCCGCCGTTTTGTCTGTCGCCGAATATGTGTATGTTTTCACATCCGGCTGCAAATCGGGCGTTATGTCTATTCCTTTCTTCATTATCAAAACGCCGCCTGTTCTGACGAGCGAAGTGAATTTTTCAAAGCTCTCGCGATATGCCTTCGGAGAGCCGTAAATATCAAGATGATCGGGGTCGGCGGAAGTGACTACAGCCATATACGGATTCAGGTAATGAAACGAGCGGTCGTATTCGTCAGCCTCAACTACGGTCAGGTCGCTACTGTCGGAAAGCATGAGATTGCTGTCGCAATTTTTGAGTATGCCGCCCAGAAAGGCGTTGCAATCCACTTTCGACTGCTTGAGCAGGTGAGCCGTCATCGAAGACGTCGTTGTCTTGCCGTGCGTTCCGGCTATGCACAAGCCGCGCGACGATTCGGTAATCAGTCCGAGCGTCTGCGAACGTTTCAATATTTCAAAGCCGTTATTGCGGAAATAGACCAGCTCCCGATGCGAAGCGGGCACTGCGGGAGTATAGACTATCAGCGTCGTCTTCTTATCGCGGAAATCGTCGGGTATAAGCGTTTCGTCTTCTTCAAAATGGAGAGCTGCGCCATCTTCAATAAGTCTGTCCGTCAGAGCCGAAGGCGTACGGTCGTATCCCGCCGTTTTCTTGCCTTTAGCAAGAAAATAACGTATCAGCGCACTCATTCCGATACCGCCCGCGCCAATAAAATAAACGCCTTTCAAATCCCTAATATCCATATTTTTTAACTTTCAATTATTTCGACCACTTCATTCACAATCCTTTCAGCGCTGTCGTACTGGGCAAAAAGCGCAATATTCTCGCTCAGGGAACGTATCTTTTTCTTATCTCCCAGCAGTTCGAGCGCTACCGGCGCAAGCCGTTCTTCAGCCTCGACGTCAGGTATCAGAACGGCTGCGTCGTTGTCCGAGAGCGCGCGCGCATTCTTCATCTGATGATCTTCTGCAACATTCGGCGAAGGTACTAATATTACGGCTTTTTTCAAAATACAAAGCTCGGAAATTGTTCCGGCGCCCGCCCGCGAAACCACAAGGTCGGCTACGGAATACGCATAATCCATGCGGGAAATGAAGTCGTTAAACCACAATCCCCCATAGTCCGTATCTTTCAAATCTTCCTGTATCGTTTCAAAATAATAGCGACCTGTCTGCCATATAATCTGAACTCCGGCATCTGTCAGCAATTTCAAGCCCCGCCGGACGCCTTTGTTTATTGTTCGCGCGCCAAGACTTCCGCCGATTATCAGCAAGGTCGGTTTATCGCCTTCGAGACCGAAATAACCGAGCGCTTCGGCGTCTTTTTCGCGTGCCGTTTCGAGGTCTTTACGGACAGGATTGCCTGTAAGCGCTATCTTCTCCGGCGGAAAAAACTTTTCCATTCCTCTGTACGAAACGCATATTTTTGCAGCTATTTTGCCAAGCATTTTATTGGTGACGCCGGCATACGAATTTTGTTCCTGAATGAGTACCGGAATCTTCATCAGTGAAGCCATCCACGATGTGGGCGCGCTTGCATAGCCGCCTACGCCGATGACTATGTCGGGCTTGAATTTACGGATGTATTTTCTTGCCATAATCAGGCTTTTGACAAATTTTAGTATTACGGATATGTTTTTCAGTTTGTCGGTTCTGTTCAGTCCGCTTACCGGCAAGCCTGCGATATTATATCCGGCTGCGGGGACACGTTCCATTTCCATGCGACCTTCGGCGCCGATAAACAGAATATCGGCGTCCGGGAAACGACGGCGTATCTCGTTTGCTATCGACAATGCCGGAAAAATATGCCCTCCGGTGCCGCCTCCGCTTATGATTATTTTATAACTCATTGGTTTGTTTCACTGTTTTCTGCTTCAACAAAATTCTCCGTACTCACAT
>JAITPH010000275.1 GCA_031289515.1 Tannerella sp. | reverse complement strand
AGCGGTTGAAAAAAACGCCAAAATTCAACCTCTAAAAATTTACGCTTTTCAATAACAGTATGCCTTATTCCTGATTTTATCTTCCGACCACTCGTGATTTGCAATCCTGTGGAATGGAGTATAAGGATTTGTAATCCGCACAAAATCGGATTGCAAATCCGAATAGACAGACAAGCCCGCAATGACGGCAGGGCGCTGGATTGCTTCGTGCCTCGCAATGACGAAATCCGTTGAATCCGGAATAAATTTTATCAAATCTATTGCGGATAAAAAAAAATTCATATCTTTGCATCGTCGTTAGGGGTGCTTTTCCGTTTGTCGGGGAGGCTGAGATTAAACCCTCGAACCTGATTTGTCGCAATCGACATCGTAGGGAAACGGTTTATTAAGACTTAAATTTTTCAGAAAATTTTGAAACCGTTTCGTTGGATATAACGCGACGGTTTTTTTTATTTAAATTTTAAAACAATGAAATGGAGTGAAAATGCTTGGAGTTCAGTAGAACTCATCTACGGCAAAACGATAGAATTGCCGTTTATCAAAGAAATTATCGACGGTACGCTCGATAAGAAAAAGTTCGTGTTCTACATACAGCAAGATTCGCTGTATCTTGCCGACTACGCTAAAATCATGACCGGACTGGCTACGAGAGTGACCGATCTGGAACATGTAGATGCGTTTTTGGGATTCACGAAGGATTGTCTGTATGTCGAAAACGAGTTGCATCAGACGCTGTTTGCGCAGTACGGAGTTACCGACAAACCGCGCCGGACGCCTACCTGCCTGTTGTACACATCCTATCTGCTTAGTCAGTTCCTGTCGCCGGTCGAGGTGATGGCGGCGTCCTTTCTGCCGTGCTTTTGGGTTTACAAGGCGGTGGGCGATTATATCCACGCGAATCAGACTGCGGACAACAATCCGTATCAGGCGTGGATAGACACTTACGGCGGAGAAGAATTTACCGCGTCCGTAAACAAAGCCATCAATATTTGCGACACTCTTGCCGCGGCAGCCACCGAGCAGCGACGCAATGAAATGACGGAGGCTTTCGTGACGGCCTGCCGCATGGAATGGATGTTCTGGGACAGCGCGTACAACCTGGAGCAATGGAAAGTCTGACGCATGAAAAAGCAGTTTAAAAAAGCGCTGACAATAGCGGGCAGCGATCCGAGCGGCGGCGCAGGCATACAGGCAGACCTTAAAACGTTTTCCGCCTGCGGCTGCTACGGCGCTTCGGCTATCGTCGCGGTTGTCGACGAGAACACGGTCGGCGTGACAGGCGTTCATCCTGTGCCGGTCGATTTCGTCGTCGGCCAGATTCGCTCGGTGCTGGACGACATCGGCGCCGACGCCGTCAAAATCGGAATGTTGCATTCGTCGGAACTGATTCTGGCAGTCCGTGATACGCTCGCCGAATATGACGTGACGGACATCGTGCTCGATCCGGTGATGGTTGCCACTTCCGGCGACAAGCTCCTGCAGGACGAAGCCATCGGAACGCTACGGAACGAACTGATTCCTTTCGCCCGCGTCATCACGCCCAACATTCCGGAAGCGGAAGTGTTGCTCGGCAGGGCGATTTCGTCGCAGGGCGAGTTGCCGGAGGTCATTCGGGAGCTGTCGGCCGGCGGTCGGACGTCCGTCCTGCTCAAAGCCGGGCATCTCAGGGAAGAGACGCTTACCGACGTGTTCTACAATGCCGAGACCGACGAAATCATTCATCTTCCGTCCGCGCGCATTCATACGGTGAATACGCATGGAACAGGCTGCACGTTCTCGTCCGCCATAGCCGCATTTCTGGCTCGCGGATTGTCGCTCAACGAAGCCGTCCGCGAAGCCAAGGAGTATATTCACGAGGCAATAGTCCGCGGCGCCGAATACGAAACAGGCAAGGGAAACGGTCCCGTCCATCATTTTTTTAAATTTTGGGGATGAGAATAAAACTGAACGACGCGACTTATGAGCCGGACGAAGGCGTTACGCTCGAAAAGTTCATTGCCGGTTTGGGAATACCGCTCACAGGCATTGCCGTTGCAATAGATTACGACGTCGTTCCGCGAGACGAATGGCGGAAAACGATTCTCCGCGACGGCATGAATCTGATTATGATTAACGCCGTTTCGGGAGGTTAAGCGACTATGAAACTGATTGCGATAACGACGGAAGCCCTTTTCGACGGCGAACCGGAAGCCCTGAACATGCTTTTCGATGACGGTCTCGAATCGCTTCATCTGCGAAAACCGTCCGCGTCCAAAGATGAAACGGAATGTCTCATCCGTCGAATCGACGAACGGTTTCGGAACAGAATCGTCGTGCACGACCATTATTCGCTCGCCGGACAGTACGGCCTGAAAGGAATACACCTGAACAAAAGAAATGAATTATTCACTGTTCACTGTTCACTATTCACTGCAATAAGCCGTTCATGCCATACGCTCGACGAAGTTTCCGCATGTCGCGATTTGGAGTACGTGTTTTTAAGTCCGATTTTCGACAGCATCTCGAAGGCGGGTTACAGGAAACGTTTCGAGCGCGAGTTGTTGGTCGGGGCAGGTCGGGAAGGAACGATTGACGCCAAAGTAATAGCGCTCGGCGGCATAACAAAAGAAAGAATACCGGAAGTCCGTTCGTATGGCTTCGGAGGCGTTGCCGTGATAGGCGCGCTGTGGAACGCGTTCCCGAAAGACGGCGATTTGAACGGACTTTCCGTCAGGTTTAAAGAATTGAGAAACAAATGCGGGGATTACTGTTTATAACACACGGCGCCGGACGGTACGACCATCTGCAATCGGTCGAAATAGCCCTGAAAGGCGGCTGCCGGCAAATACAGCTGAGGATGAAGGACGCGACGGAACGCGAACTGGAAGATGCCGCCCTTCGTGCAAAAGCCCTTTGCCGGGAATATCGGGCGGATTTATACATAGACGACAACGTCGGCGTATGCAAACGGATAGAAGCCGCGGGCGTCCATCTCGGCAAATCGGATATGCCGCCTTCGGAAGCCCGGAAAATACTTGGCGACGGCTTCACGGTCGGCGGTACGGCAAATACTTTCGACGACGTCTGCCGCCTCTGCCGGCAAGGCGTCGACTACATCGGACTCGGTCCGTTCCGTTTCACGGCGACGAAGGCTAATCTCAGTCCGTTTCTCGGACTGGAGGGATATGGAAACATCGTCGCTCAATGCCGGCGTCGCGGCATCAGTCTGCCGATAGTAGCCATCGGCGGCATAACGGCCGGAGACATTCCCGAAATCATGCGGACAGGAGTGTCCGGCATAGCGCTTTCTTCGACGATTCTGAACGCGGACGACCCGGTCGGGGAAACACGAAACATATTGAAAATAATAAATCAAAACAGGATATGAAAAATTTAATAATAGCAGGAACGGAATTTCATTCGCGTCTTTTTCTCGGTACCGGAAAATTCAGTTCCAACGACATAATGAGCAGCGCCATCGAAGCATCGGGCGCGGAACTGGTGACGGTAGCAATGAAAAGACTTGACACGAGCGGCGGCAGTCACGACGAAATGCTGGCGAGCGTCATGAAACCGGGCATACGGTTGTTGCCCAACACGTCCGGCGTGCGCAACGCCAGGGAAGCCGTTTTTGCGGCAAAACTGTCGCGCGAGGCTTTCGGCACAAACTGGCTGAAACTCGAGATTCATCCCGACCCGAAATACCTCCTGCCCGACCCGATAGAAACGCTGAAGGCAACGGAAGCGCTGGCAAAAGAGGGTTTCACCGTCTTGCCGTACATACAGGCAGACCCCGTGCTGTGCAAGCTGCTCGAAGACGCGGGCGCGGCTACGGTGATGCCGCTCGGCGCGCCTATCGGCTCGAACAGGGGCCTGCGCACGCGCGATCTGCTTGAAATAATCATTGAACGGAGCAACATACCGGTGATCGTGGACGCCGGAATAGGCGCGCCTTCACATGCCGCCGAAGCGATGGAAATGGGTGCGGACGCGGTGCTGATCAACACGGCCGTAGCCGTAGCGGGCGACCCGGTGGCTATGGCTCGCGCCTTCCGGCTTGCCGTCGAAAGCGGACGCATCGCCTTTGAATCAGGGATTGCGGGCAAATTAGATTCGGCGGCGGCAAGCAGTCCCCTGACTTCATTCCTGATGTAAGATGAGATATACGGAATTAATCGGGAATTACGACTGGGACGGCGTCCGGTCACGCATTTACGGCAAGACGGCCGCCGACGTGGAGAGGGCTTTGAGCACAAGCCGCCTGCTTGAC
>JAITPH010000161.1 GCA_031289515.1 Tannerella sp. | reverse complement strand
GGCAGCGGCATTACCTCGATAACCGACTACATAGACGTGGAGGGTCACGTATTCCTGGACGGCAAGATACAGGTGCAGGTGCTGACGGAGAATGAACAGGTAGAACAGGGCTGCTACCTGATCGCGAATTTCGGCGATTCTCTGGGAGTAAGCCAGGAATATGTAAAGAACTTTGTCCTGACGCAGCAGCGCTACGGGGACAACTACTATGCGCTTGACTTCTCCGAGCCGGGCAAGGTGTACCTGTGCGTGACAAAAATGCCTTATCCCGTAATTCAGCGTTCGATAGACCTTCCGCTGGTGGAGGGCGTTACGACCGATCCGATAGCGGGCAGATACTACGTAAGGGGACACAACAACTTCGACTTTACGTCGCAGTTCACCGGTTCGCCGCTGAAAGTGTGGGCGCTGGGCTACTATTCGTCGGAGCATCTTGACCTTGACGCGACGTCCGTATCTCTTGGAGGCGGTCTGTACCGGTATGAAATAGTACAGGTGGTAGAGCCGTGGACGGTGTACATCGGCCCGGAAGAAAGAAGCGTGGACAGTGACGGCATTGAAAACGGTCGAATCTGGACATACGGGAATACGCTGTATATCAACGTGCCGAAGGCGGATATTGCAAGCATATACAACATGACCGGCGTGCTGTACAAAAAGGTGGAGATACCCGAAGGCCTGAACAGGTTCACGCTTGAGCGCGGAGTATACACGGTAACCCTGAAGAACGGCGAAGTACACATGATTATAGTCAAATAGAAAGAGTTTAACCGGTTTGTTTATATTGAAAAAATCCGGAGCCGTCGGCGGCTCCGGATTTTTTTTGTGCGTAGTTGTTGTTTTGGATTGCTTTGCAGGCTTATAATGATGTTCTATCCCGTTCCGTCATTCTTCCTGTTTGTTAAATTTGTTTAGTAACTTCCTTATAATGACGAAACACACAAATGCGTTGCCAATAAAGGACAGTCTGCCGTCATTGCGAGGCACGAAACAATCCGGCGCCCTGTATATTTTCTGGATTGCTTCGTTCCTCGCAATGACGGCAGGCGCAGACGGCAAGTACAACGGTTTCGCTTCGTCATTTTTCCTTTTTGCTAAACTCGTTCAGTAATTTCCTCGCAATGACGGCAGACTATCTTTGTTCGGCGAAGGCTCCGGCCTTCGTCCGTCATAACATCTCCTCAATTCCCAATCCAAAATAAATCCCCCAACAACGCAAAACAAGAAAATTATCCGTTCATATTTTGTATTACGCCCAATTTGTATTATCTTTGTCGTTTAAATCGTATGAAAATGAAAGTTTTAAAAGAGGTATTATTAATTGCAGCTGTCTTATTCTCAGCCAATTACGCATCGGCGCAAACAGAAGACAGCAATTCGGGAGAAGTAGTAGTATTAAACAAGGAGCATTTCCTTCAGAAAGTCTATAACTACGAAAAGAACTCCAACAAATGGTTGTACGAAGGCTCTGTTCCGTGTATCATTGACTTTTATGCCGACTGGTGCGGCCCGTGTAAAATGGTTGCGCCGATACTCAAAGAGCTTGCCATGGAATATAAAGGCAAAATCATCGTATACAAGATAAACGTAGACGAAAACAGGGAATTAGCCACCCTTTTCGGCGTGCGCAGCATCCCTACGTTTCTATTCGTCCCCGCCAAAGGCGACCCCCAATCGGCAAAAGGCTCGTTGCCGCGCGAATCGTTCGTCAGCGCTATCGACAACTTCCTGCTCAAACCGGAACAAAAATAAATTAATATGAAATATAACACAACCGCAAAACGTCTCACCTTACCGGAATACGGACGTAACATACAAAACATGGTCGACCACTGTCTGACTATAGAAAACAGAGAAAAGCGCAACCGGTGCGCAAATTCGATTATAAGTTTGATGGGAAACATGTTCCCTCACCTGCGCGACGTCAATGATTTCAAACACATACTGTGGGATCATCTGGCGATAATGTCCGATTTCAGCCTCGACGTCGAATATCCTTATGAAATCGTCAAAAAAGAAAACCTGCACATACACCCGCCCCGCGTGCCATACAGCGATACTAAAATCGCCTATCGCCACTACGGACAGATGCTCGAACGTGTTATCAACAAGGCTTCCGGATGGGACGAAAGCGAAGAAAAAGAAGCATTAATCCTCGTGATAGCCAACCAGATGAAGAAATCGTTCATTTTATGGAACAAAGATTCGGTAGACGATCGCAAGATACTGAAAGACCTTGCCGAACTGTCGAGAGGAAGAATCATCCGCAGCAGCGACAACATGAAACTCGCCGAAATATCCGGATTGGTAGACGCTCCTCAACGCAACAGCAGCAGCAACAGTAACAACAGCAAGAAGACTAAGAAAAATCATTCACGCAAAGGATAATGAGTTCTTTTCTTATAGAAGGCGGATGTCGATTAAGCGGAGATATTTACCCGCAAGGCGCTAAAAACGAAGCTTTACAAATAATTTGCGCCACGTTGCTTACTCCCGAAAAGGTCGAAGTAAGCAATGTCCCTGACATACTCGACATTCGCAATCTGATAGAATTGTTGCGCGAAACAGGCGTCAAAATCGAACGTCTCTCCGGCGAAGCATATTCGTTTCAAGCCGACGACATAAATACCGACTATATCTACACCGACGAATACGCCTGCAAGTCAGCAGCTTTACGCGGCTCCGTACTGACGGTAGGACCGTTGCTCGGACGTTTCGGCAGGGCAATATTGCCGCAGATTGGAGGCGACAAGATAGGCAGACGCCGACTTGACACCCACATAACAGGACTTCAGGCATTAGGAGCGGAACTCAACCTCGACGCCGCAAATAATTTCTGCGAAATCACAGCCTCACGTCTAAAAGGCAATTACATGCTGCTCGACGAAGCATCGGTGACCGGAACGGCAAATATCATCATGGCAGCCACCCTTGCCGAAGGCGTGACAACCATTTATAACGCAGCCTGCGAGCCATATATCCAGCAACTCTGCAATATGCTCAACGCCATGGGCGCAAAGATTTCCGGTATAGGCTCAAACCTCCTCACAATCGAAGGAGTAGACCGTCTGAAAGGAGCCAAACACACTGTACTTCCAGACATGATAGAAGTAGGCAGTTTCATCGGCATGGCGGCAATGACAAGCTCGGACATAACAATAAAAAATACGGCTTACGAGAAATTGGGCATAATACCCGATTCGTTCAGGCGGTTAGGCATAAAAATCGAGAAGAGGGGAGATAATATATATGTACCCGCGCAAGATAAATATCAGATCGAGACATTCATGGACGGCTCGATAATGACCATAGCCGACGCGCCGTGGCCCGGACTTACGCCCGACCTGCTGAGCGTGATGCTCGTCGTCGCCACACAAGCCGAAGGCAGCGTACTGATTCATCAGAAAATGTTCGAGAGCCGCCTGTTTTTTGTAGACAAACTCATAGACATGGGCGCTCGGATAATACTTTGCGACCCGCACCGCGCAACGGTCATAGGACACGGCAATCGTCTCAGGCTGCGGAGTTCCAATATGGTTTCGCCCGACATTCGGGCAGGCATAGCTCTGTTGATAGCCGCCATGAACGCCAGCGGAACAAGCCGCATAGACAACATCGAACAGATAGACAGGGGATATCAGCGCATCGAAGAACGGCTGAACAGAATCGGAGCAAAAATAACGAGGCAGAATTAAATTATGATAAGAGAGAAAGATTTGCTTAAAATAGGACAACTGACCAAGCCGCATGGCGTCAAGGGCGAGATTTCGCTCCTGACGGACTACGACATGCGGGATATTTCGGGCGACCCTTTCATCGTCTGCGATATGGACGGAATATTGACGCCTTTCTTCATCGAGCAGTTCCGCCCAAGAAGCTCGTCCGCCACCCTTGTCAAATTTGAAAATATCGATTCGGAAGAGAAAGTCAAATTGTTGTCGGGAAAAGCTGCATACCTGCCTTCCGAATTAATGATTTCACCTGAAACGGAAACGGAAACAGAAACGGAAACAGAGACGGAGACAGAAACAGAAACAGAGACGGAAGCGAAAGCGAAAGCAAAAGCGGAAACGAAAGCGAAAACGAAGACAAAACCGAAAAACGCAGCGACAGCAAGAAATAACTTGAACGGCTATCTCGTAACAGACGAAGCCATAGGCGAAATAGGACAAGTGAAGGATATTGACGACAGCACCATGAACATTCTGCTGAAAATCGATTACAAAGAGTTTGAGATACTTGTTCCCTTGGCGCTTGCCGTCTCGATCAGCCATGAGGAAAAAACAGTTGGGGTTTCACTGCCGGAAGGCTTTTTAAACATATATGTATGAAGCGAAAACGTCAAGCAAAATCATTCTGGAAGCGTATACGGTTCAAGTATAAGCTATCCCTGTTCAACGAATCGACGCTGGAGGAAGTATGGTCGTTTAATCTGTCGCAACTGACCGTCATCACTTATTTCAGCGCCGTCGCTTTCATCCTGGTCGCATTAACATCGGTAATCATCATACTTACGCCCATACGCAACTATCTGCCCGGATACCTTGACGTGGAAGTGCGCAAAGAGATACTAACGAACTCCCTGAGAGCCGATTCGCTTGAAGAACAAATGCTTATGCAGTCGAATTATATCAAAAACATCTCCAACATATTATCCGGCGATATAAGCATTGATTCAATAGGAATCAGCGATTCCGTATCGTTTCTCAGTTCGGACTACGACATTCCGCGCAGCGACAGGGAAATGGAGTATATAAAGAGATTCGAGGAAGAAGAAAAATATAATCTGACAACCCTGAATCCAAACCCCATGCAGATAGAAATATTCTTTTACAAGCCTGTCAACGGCATTATTTCTTCGACGTTCAGCGACAAAAAACTGCATTTCGGTATCGATCTAACGGCTGCTCCTTCCGAAAGCGTCGTAGCAACGCTCGACGGAACGGTCGTTTATGCCGGATTCGACCCGAAATACGGAAATGTCATATCTCTGCAACATAAAAACGATTTTATCTCGATTTATAAACACAACGATATACTCTTGAAGGAGATAGGCGACAAGGTTGTAGCAGGCGAGGCTATCGCTATTTTGGGCAACACCGGCGAACTGTCGACCGGGCCGCATCTTCATTTCGAGTTGTGGCACAAAGGCGCTCCCGTCAATCCCGAAGAATATATCGCATTTTAAAACAAACCGAATAAGATGGCAAGACAGTTAGCGATATTAGGTTCGACCGGCTCAATCGGCTCTCAGGCATTGGAAGTGATAAGCGAGCACAGCGATTTGTTTGAAGTTTACGCTCTCACTGCCAATAATAACTCCGAGTTGCTGATCGAGCAGGCGCATAAATTCATACCCGATACCGTAGTAATTGCAAATGAAAGGAAATATCCCGAAGTAAAGGAAGCTCTCGAAGACTTGCCCATAAAAGTATGGGCGGGAACGGACGCCATCGCGCGGGTCGTCGCCGCCGAGCCGATAGACATGGTTTTGGTTGCACTGGTCGGCTATTCGGGACTGCGACCGACGATAGAAGCCTTAAAAGCGCGCAAAGCCGTCGCGCTCGCCAACAAGGAAACGCTTGTAGTAGCGGGCGAACTCGTGACAAACATGGCAAAAGAATATCAAACGCCTGTCATACCGGTAGATTCGGAGCACTCGGCGATTTTTCAGTGCCTGAACGGCGAATGGCGCAATCCGATAGAAAAAATACTGCTCACGGCTTCGGGCGGTCCCTTCTTTCACAAGACAAAAGCCGAACTCGCGACGGTAACAAAAGAACAGGCGTTGAAGCATCCCAACTGGAACATGGGCGCAAAAGTGACAATAGATTCGGCTTCGATGATGAACAAGGGCTTTGAAATGATTGAGGCAAAATGGCTTTTCGGTGTCGAGCCGGAGCAGATCGACGTCGTAGTTCATCCGCAATCGATTATACATTCGATGGTACAGTTCTCCGACGGCGCAATAATCGCCCAGTTAGGCTTGCCCGACATGAAAGTCCCTATCTCTTACGCTTTTTCATATCCGGAGCGACTGAAAAGTCCGTCCCCGCGTCTGGATTTCTTTTCATGTCGCCCGCTTACCTTCGAAAAGCCAGATACCGACAGATTCCGGAATCTCGCGTTCGCTTTCGAGGCTATCAACAAGGGCGGAAACATGCCCTGTATCCTCAACGCAGCCAACGAAATTGCCGTAGCGTCGTTTTTGCAGGACAGGACGGGATTCCTGCAAATGAGCGACATAATAGAACAGACGATGTCTAAAGTGTCGTTTGTAGCAAATCCGTCATACGACGATTACGCGCTAACGGATTACGAAGCCCGACGAATAGCGGAACAAATGATTACCAACTAATTATACATATATGGAAACATTTTTAATCAAGGCGTTGCAACTTATATTCAGTCTCTCGATATTGGTATTGATACACGAATTTGGACATTTCATCTTCGCGCGCATGTTCAAGGTGCGCGTGGAGAAATTCTACCTGTTTTTCGATCCGTGGTTTTCGCTGTTCAAGTTCAAACCCAAGAAAAGCGATACCGAATATGGTCTCGGCTGGTTGCCTCTCGGCGGTTATTGCAAGATTTCGGGCATGATAGACGAATCGCTCGACAAGGAACAGTTGTCGAAACCGCCGCAGCCATACGAGTTTCGCTCAAAGCCCGCCGGTCCGCGCCTGCTGATTATGACTGCCGGAGTGATATTCAATTTCCTGCTCGCTCTCTTCATTTATTCAATGGTTTTGCTGCAATGGGGCGACACGTACATTCCGCTTAAAAATGTCACTTACGGTATGGATTACAGCAGTACGTTCAAAAATATCGGCTTTGAAGACGGCGATATTTTGCTCAAGGCAGACACCGCGACGCTTGAGCGATTCAACGAAGACTGCCTCCGTAAAGTGGTAAATGCAAGCCGCGTAACCGTTTTACGCAACGGCGAAGAAGTCGTAATCGATATCCCCGAAGATATAATGCAACGCTTGCTGCACGATAAGGAAGGCTTCGCTACATATCGCTATCCAATGATTATCAGCGAAGTATCAACGCAATCGGCAAAAGAAGCCGGACTGCAAACGAACGACCGCATTGTCGATATCAACGGCGTCGGTACGGTTGCCGCCTCGGACGTCATAAAAGAGTTGCATGCAAACAAAGGCGCAACCGTTATGGTAACAGTCGAGCGCGACGGCCGGACTGTATCGTTATCGGCGCCGGTAGACACCGTCGGTCGGCTTGGGATAATGAGCAAGACAAGTCTGCTGAAATTATACGAGCCGGTGACGTTAAGATATAACTTTTTCAGTTCGATACCAGCGGGTATAATGCTGGGCGTCAATAGCCTCAAGGGATACGTCAGCGACATGAAGTTTGTTTTCACGAAAGAAGGCGCAAAAAGTCTGGGCGGATTCGGAGCGATAGGCAATCTGTTCCCCGCCGAGTGGGATTGGAAGTTGTTTTGGGAGCGCACCGCTTTCCTGTCCATCATTCTGGCGTTCATGAACATACTCCCCATTCCCGCTCTCGACGGCGGACATGTGATGTTCCTGCTCTACGAAGTCGTGACGCGACGCAAGCCCGGCGACAAATTTCTCGAATATGCACAGATTGCAGGCATGATTATCTTGTTTGCCTTGCTCATCTTTGCCAACGGAAACGACGTTCTGAGATTCTTTTCAAAATAACTTGCAATAAAGAAAATACGATATGAAACATGCACTGCATCAATTGGGCGAATATGTGCTTCTGATGAAGAAGACCATCGGCATTCCCACGCGGTGGAGCATGTTCATGAAGCAGTTAGTAAGAGAAATATACAAGCTCGGCGTCGATTCGATATGGATTGTCGTCATCATTTCTGTTTTTATCGGTACCGTAATCGCTATCCAGATTTCGCTGAACATCAATTCGCCGCTCATTCCGGCATTTACCATCGGCTATACGACGCGCGAAATCATACTCCTTGAGTTTTCCTCGTCGATAATGTGCCTCATTCTTGCAGGCAAGGTGGGCAGCAATATCGCGTCGGAACTCGGTACAATGCGCGTTACCGACCAGATAGACGCAATCGACATGATGGGCGTCAATTCCGCCAATTTCCTCATTTTTCCCAAAATCATCGGCATGATGCTTTTCATTCCGGTACTGGTTATTTTCAGCATGATTATGGGAATTGCAGGCGGCATGGCGGCAAGTTACATCAGCGCCAACATGAATCCGTCGGCGTTCGAGTTCGGTTTGCAATACTATTTCAACTCTTACTATATCTGGTATTCCATCATAAAATCGGTCATATACTCGTTCCTCATTACTTCCATTTCGTCCTATTTCGGATATTCCGTTAAGGGCGGCTCGCTGATGGTCGGCAAGGCAAGCACCAACTCCGTAGTAATGAGCAGTATAATGATATTGCTTGCCGACGTTATCCTAACTCACATTATGCTGACCTGATATGATTGAAGTAAAAAGCCTTACGAAGTCATTTGAGGGACGGACGGTCTTGAACGACATAAACGCCGTTTTTGAAACCGGCAAGATTAATCTCATCATCGGAAGAAGCGGCTCGGGCAAAACCATTTTGCTGAAAAACGTTATCGGACTGATGACGCCCGATTCGGGCGAAATATCGTTCGACGGACGCAACATATTATTCATGAACAAGAAAGAAAGGCTTGATTTGAGGCGCGAGATGGGTATTCTGTTTCAGGGATCCGCCCTGTTCGACAGCATGAGTATTCTGGAAAACGTGATGTATCCGCTGGATATGTTCTCGAAAGAATCCGTTCGCGAACGCAAAAAACGCGCCATGATGTGCCTCGAAAGGGTTGAGTTGTCGAAAGATGTTTATGATTTGTCGCCTTCGGAAGTAAGCGGCGGAATGATGAAAAGGGCGGCAATAGCGCGTGCAATAGTGCTGCAACCGCAATATCTTTTCTGCGACGAGCCTAATTCGGGTCTCGACCCGAAAACGTCGCTTATTATCGACGAGCTGATACATGGCATAACTAAGGAATATGGCATGACAACCGTCATTAATACTCACGATATGAACTCGGTAATGAACATCGGCGAAAACATCGTTTTCATAAAAGACGGCATAAAAGAATGGAGCGGAGCGAAGGAACAAGTCATAAGTTCGAACAACAAAGCGCTCGGAGATTTTATTTTTGCCTCCGATTTGCTTCGGAAAGCAAAAAAAGTCGAAGAAGATTGGGAAAGGGAAGGATGAATAATGATGCGATTTAATATGTTTATTAACAGTGCGATACACGGCTCTTGTATATATTGGTATAGACGAAATAATATGAATATTTAAAGGAAAATTGTTTTTGTAGAGATTTGCACAGTCCACGGGAAATAATATTTCGTATCTTTGCACCGTAAAAATTATACTTTTGTAAAATTAGATGTGAAAATCAAAAGTGAAATGAATAAATTGAAATGTATTAGTATGAAAATGAAACGTATAGCATGTATTCTGCTCTGCGCATTGTCCTTTGCAGCATGTAAAAACAGTCGAGTTGAACCGGATACGATTATTGATCCGACGGATCCGCGTAATTCCGGAAATGGGAAAGTCTCCCTCAGTCTTTATGTACCAACATCAAGCGTAAGAACTTACGCCCTCGAAGATGCGACCAAGTTGGAAAATCATATAGATTCCATGTTCGTAATATTAAAACAGGCAGGTATACCTATAGATACGACCTTGTTCGGCGGTAACACCGGCTTGGACTTGGCTGTAGTCCCAAATACAAACGATTCGGTTGTAAATGTTGCTTACGAAGTCGATAATATTACGACAGGCGCTTTGACCGTAGAAGTCTATGCCAATCGAATGGCGCCCAAAATTCTTGCCAACGAGCCGCTTCCGGGAGCACAGGCCGATTCGTCGTATTTCCTGATGACCGGAAGAGGCACATTAACATCAGCAGATGGCGTATACAAAGGAACCGTTAATGTCGTGCGCGACGTGGCAAAACTGCGAATAAATATCTCAAAGCACCCGCTTTGTCTACCGACAGACCTTGGCATAGTTTATGATGGCATAAAGGTACAGGTTCTGGATATGGCAAACCAGACTTCGCTCTTTCAAAATAGAGGAGAGGCTACCGGACTGTCCGGCTTTACATATATCTCCTGTACCGAGCGAACAGGAACAACGGGACCTTTGCGTTTGCGTCGTTCGGCTACATTCAGTCCTGCAGCCGGCGGTCAGATAGATTCGCTTTATTTGAATGAGAATTACCGAAATGCGGGAGATTATCCGGTGGGCACAAGGACGCGGATAAAAGTCACTATTCCTACAAGTTCCGCATCGGAAGGCAACAAGACGGATTCGTATGAATATGATATTTATACCGACGGAAGTTACGATATTAAGAGGAACACGATATATACATTGGATATAAAGGTACGCGGGCAAAGTCTCGAGCCGTTAATCAACTTGAGCGTGCTTCCGTGGAACGACGTGCCTGTAGATGGCAGTATTCACGGTACTTATCTCACGCTCGACAACTCTGAAATAGTTTTTAATGCGAATACGGGCGTAGCCGTTATCAATTTCTGTTCCGACGCCCAAGCTATTTATTTAGACTTTGACGAGTTCAACGCAAATAATGGAGGAATAACCGTTGGCAACCAAATCAAACCCATCGGAATAGATACCATTCCTACACTGCCGCCCGCAGGCTATGAAAGCGGCCAGATATTATTAGACCAGCAGCATTGCGGCAGCTTCGGCTTCAAATTAGACCCCGCTTACTTCGGAAGTAGCGGCTACGGTAACATTAAATTCAGCGGTAAGATATGCATCAAAGCCGGTAATATAGTAAAATGCCTAACCTTCCCCGCACGCAGAGTTTATGACGCACACTTTATAGTCGGCGATGAATTGTTTGCTGGCGAAAAATATACAAGCGCGCAAGTATCAATAACTGACGGCACAGGATTTTGGCTGGAAGTATCGCCTAACAAACTCTATACGAGTGCCGCCACACAAAACTGGGCAAACGCTACTGAAACAACTATATATCTGCATCTTAACGAAAATCTGTCAGGCGCGCCTCGCTCAGGTAGCGTAACCGTAATAAGCAATGGAGTGGAAAAGATACTTCATATCACACAACTTCCGGCTATTCATGTGGGCAGGTTTGGACTTTGGAATGAAACAACTCAAGACAATTATAAATTAGATCGTGCCTTATTTACGGAACAACTCTACGAATATACCGAGTGGCCTCAATACAAGACCGTCGCAGACGAGATTCTGCCGACTTACAACTTTATTTATAACGGATTCTATGCAGCGAAGGGTAATAGCTTCGACGCGTCAAAATACAACAACGGTTCGTTCGACTACAAGAGTACCTCATTTCAGGCCAGTAACTATTGTGCGTACAAAAATCGCGGTACCAACCCCGATGGGACACTTAAAAGTGATGGTAGCGACATAAAATGGTACTTGCCGTCGCAGGCTCAATTAATGGGTATGTGGATAACGTATGAATCGTACAAAGGTTTGACTACATCAAATTTCCCTGTCGGCGTAAGTGACACTGTCTCTTATTGGAGTTCGACCGGTAATAGCCTGTATAAAAAGGAAGCCCAATACTTGAACTTCGGTTACGGAAATGTGGGACACTATTTCAAAACAAACA
>JAITPH010000142.1 GCA_031289515.1 Tannerella sp. | reverse complement strand
TTTGCCTCGTTAGTAATGACAACAGGCTTGAATGCGCAAGAGTTGACGGATATCAAACTCAATACGCCGAACAAATCGCGTGGAAGCGCAGTAATGAAAGCTCTCTCCGACAGACATTCGGAGCGCGAGTTTGGAACAAAAGAGTTGTCGTTGCAAGACATTTCAGACCTGTTATGGGCGGCAAACGGCATAAATCGTCAGGACGGTAAACGCACGGCGCCATCGGCAATAAACCGTCAGGAAATCGACGTATACCTCATCAATAAAGACGGAGCTTATCTGTACGATGCAGCGACGAGCACATTAAAGGCAATTACAAAAGGCGATTATCGCATGGCGGTTGCAGGCAGCGGACAGGAGTTCGCGGCAACAGCGCCGGTTTGCCTCGTACTCGTAGCAAATCTCGAAAAACTCGGAGACCCTAAAAGCGAGAACACAAGTTGGATAGCGGCTATAGACGCAGGTATTGTATGTCAAAACATAAATATCTTCTGCTCGGCTGTAGGATTAGCCACCGTTCCGCGCGCATCAATGGACAAGAACGAACTTAAAAAAGCGCTCAAACTGTCGGATACGCAATTATTGACGATGAACAATCCTGTCGGATATCCGAAGAAATAAAAAATTGCAGAGATGCCGTTAATATTTATCCTGCTATTAGTAAGTTACTTACTTGGTAACACTTATATTTTTGTCCGGGGGATACATTCCCTCGGACATCTTTCCCTGTTATCGCGCGGCATTTTCAGCTCCGTATACTGGATTTGCACGGTACTTCTCTTTATATCTTTCATGTTTAGAAGGTCGGGGCAGTCGTCCTATCAATTTGGGCATACGCTTTTTCTTATCGGCTCAGGCTGGCTCGTCTTCACCCTTTACATGGCTGTATTCCTTGCTTGCATGGATTTGATAAAAGTTTTCAACAAGTCGTTCTCTTACGGATTTTTTGTGGCTTTATCTCTCACTGTCTGCATGTTAATCTACGGATACATCAATTATCAACATCCGAGCAAACAGGTTTTCAACATATTTATAAACAAACCTCTGATAGACAAGGATAAATTAAAGATAGTTGCAATAAGCGACCTGCATCTCGGACTTGGCACGGATATAAAGCTGTTAAGCAGAAACATAGACCGCATAAATGCCGAAAGCCCCGATTTGATACTGATAGGAGGCGACCTTATCGACAACAGCGTCGAGCCTGTAGCAGCGATGAAAATGGAGACGGAGCTAAACCGCCTGAACGCCCCTATGGGAATATACATGTCGCCCGGAAATCACGAATATATCAGTGGCATCAAGGCTTGCACGAATTATATAAGCAAGACGAAGATACAATTTCTCATAGATTCGTTAGTCGGGTTGCCGTGCGGGCTTCAGATAGTCGGACGCGACGATTTAAGCAACAGAAAACGTCTCTCCGTCGGCGATTGGACAAGTCTGACCGACAAAGGGAAGCCGATTATCGTCATCGACCATCAGCCGGTCAATCTCGACGAGGCGCAGCGAATAGGAGCAGACTTGCAGTTCAGCGGACATACCCACTACGGACAGATAATACCGCTAAACTGGCTGACAAACTACCTTTTCGATATTGCCTACGGCTATGAGAAGCGAAACGACACAAATTACTACGTATCATCGGGTTTAGCGCTTTGGGGTCCACCTTTCAGGATCGGCACAAACAGCGAATTTGTGGTTTTTAACTGTTCTTTTTCTGATTTATAAAAAGATATATGTATATTTGCAGACAAACCCGAACTGTATGAGAATGTTCCTTCAATCGATTTTCGGACAGATATTATTTAGTTCATATATTCTGTGGCGTGGTTATCAGGCTCTCCCCAACAAGAAGAGCTACCGGATACCCTTTATACTTGCGCTAACGCTCGAAATTGTGATATTTTTTATCGGTTTCATCTTCCACGACTATCTGCCGGACAATATTTTCATACCGTTGATGTTCTTATGCAACACGTGGTACATTGCTTCGATGTATATCTCGATGGCGTTGCTGATACTGGAGCTTTTGCGCGTCATGAACAAAAAATGGGCATGGTATCCGATGTTTGTGAATCTGTATTGGGAAAAGACCAAAATAGTCCTGTTTGCGTTTATCATAATCGGGATAACAGTCTTGCTCTTTTCGGGTTACAGGAATGTGCGCTACCCGACCGTGCAGCACGTTTACATCACTATTCCGAAAAAAGTTCAGGGACGCGACAGTCTTACGATTGTAATGACAAGCGACTGGCATATAGGCGAAATGATTCGCAAGAAACATGTGCGTAACGCGGTACAGCTATGTAACGACCAGAATCCGGATATGATAGTTGTCGTAGGGGATATAATCGACTACGAGATGCGTTTTGCCGAAAGACAGCATATCGAAGAAGATTTGCAACGCCTCAAAGCGCCGCTTGGAGTATACATGGTCTTGGGAAATCACGAATATCGGGCAAACAGATTCGCCAAACTGCGATGGATAGAAAAGACCGGCATGACGCTAATCGTCGATTCCGTTGTACTTGCCCCCGATTCGTCTTTCTACCTCATAGGGCGCGACGATTACATAAATCACATCAACCGCGCTCCGCTGAAGACGTTGATGAGCGAAGTAGACACCCTGAAGCCGATAATACTGCTCGACCATCAACCGAACAGATTAGGCGAGGCGGCAAGGAATCACGTAGACCTCTCTCTGCACGGACATACGCATAACGGTCAGGTTTGGCCATATTCGCTTTTTCTGAATCTCATTTATGAATGTTCTTACGGCTATTACCGCATCGGCGATACGCAGTTTTTCGTGTCGTCGGGCGTAGGTTGCGCAGGCCCGCCCTTCCGGATCGGCACACATTCGGAGATTGTGGCTTTGCACATACGCTTTGAAAACGAATTGACAATTGACAATTGACAATTATTTAAGAAAGTCTACGCTCAGGGTTATGCGCTCCGCCGCAGTATCCCGACGAATCCATACGCTTCCTTCCTTAATTAGACGAATAGCTTCGGCGTCGGCGGCATTGCACAGCGATTCTTCAATTTTGAAATCGCGGGGAACGCCGTTTTCGTCAATGTCGAAAGATATTTTGACCGTACCTTTCAGTTCGGCACATTCGCCTTCTGTTGGGCGTCGGATGCTGTCCGTCAGATATTTATGATATGCCTCCCACCCTGTTTCAGGCTCTGCCTTCCTTTCCGCATCCGTCACAACGATTGATTTTTTCATCGCAAGCGCTTCGATGGCTACTTCCGCCATATCCGCCTCTTCCGCCATTTTTATATCCGCCTCTTCTATCATTTCTATATCTTCGCTGATAATAACGTCTTCTTTTGCAACTGTTTTCGGCGACGATTCACGAACTTTTTGCGGAGACTGAGGCAATGCAGGCGTTTCCGATGCCACAGGAGCTTTTCTTTCCAACTTATTCGCTATCTCTTTCTGTTCATATTCGGACGCAACGATGTCGGGAACATGTTCGTTTCTGAGTTTCAAAGCGTTTTTAACCAAAAAATCGTCAGGCTTATCATTATTATCGTTAAAAAGAAAGTAGCCGCCGATGGTCAGACAAAGCAGCAGACCGGCCGCAATGCCGGAGTACGCGAGCCA
>JAITPH010000271.1 GCA_031289515.1 Tannerella sp. | reverse complement strand
CCGTCTTTGAAAATGGGAGCCTGATTGCCGGCCGCGCCGTTGATGAAGAGGCAATGTATCTTGTTATCGAATGCTTCTTCGGTGTATCTCGTGGCATAACCGACAAAATCGGCCGAAACCTCGAAGTTGTTCCATACAACATCGGGATGGCAGGCGTAGTTCATAATCAGAATGCGCGGGTTGCCGTTTAAATCCTCAATCCGTATCACTCCGACGGAATTGTCTACCGGCCCGTGTGAAAGGCGTTCGCGGTTGATATACCTGTAATGGTCGTCGGCAAACCACGATTCGCGGGCATGGCCGTCGTCGCGGACGATTAGCCGGTTGAAGCTCAATTGCGGAAAGCTGCGATGTCCGCCCGATATTTTCGCCTCAAACATGTTTTTGGATGCCTGATCGATAAGCGCCGTGAATTTTTCTTCCGTCCATTCTCTTGCTCCCGATGCGCCCGAATGATTGTGCGACTGGCACAAATAGAGTTCCTTCAGGTTGTATTTCTTTTTGATGCTTTCGATGAACTGGTCGCTGCCGCCGCCGCTATCGTAGGCGATGAAGGCGATTCGGTTTTCGCCGTCGTCGAGTATCAAACTGCGGGCATAAAGTGAATCGTGTACCGGATACCTTGTTTGGGGCGGCGTGATATTGATTTTGGCAGAGCCTGCCGTCAATCGACCTGCAGACTGTGCGTCAGCCGTAAAAAATGCGGCGAAACAGATGCATAACAATGCGATTATACAATATTTTGTTTTCATTGGTCAGTGGTTTTAATTGATTATTTCAGTTTTGTATTCCAGAGTTTCTTTATCGTTTCTTCCTGCGAAAAACCGACCGGACAAGCCACGCTTTTGGTATTGGCGAAGTATGAACGGTGGGTCTTTTGCGAATCGGGATGCGAAATCATCCGGATCACGCATATCTGCAAATGGCCGTTGGGGTCGTTCTCGCGCAGCCAGTCGAAGGCATAGCCAAGCCATTGATTGCGGTAGTTTTCGTCTTGCAGGGCAAACCATGTAATGTCGTCGTATCCCCAGCAGAAATGGTCGTTGAGATTGGCTACGCCGGGATTGCGGTTCATACCGAAATTGTCGAACTCAACGAGATACGGCATGCTTTCGGCTTTCCATCCGCTGGGCGAAACGGCGCCGAGGCTCTTGCGATATATTCCGTCGCTGTGACCGATTTCCAGAATACCCTCCATCGGTTTTTCGGGTACTTCCTTTATCCGCAAAGGGAAAGAGTTAAAGTCAAGCAGGCTGACGCCGTCTTTCACAAAACCGCCTTTGGGCGTATGACCGTCCAGCAAAACATAATGACGGCGTGCGTGCGTTTTGGCGTAATCGCGAACTTTTTGCAGGAAGGCGGCGTAATGCGTCTTGTCGGGGTCGTCGCGACCTATCATCTCGACCTGTCCCAGATGGAAAGCCTCCACTCCGATATTAATGTATGATCCGGCAAGGAAATAAAACCACAACTGCGTTTCGAGGTTGTTGATTATCGGCGTTCCGCCTCCGCGTCCGCTACTCATCATGACCTCGGCGCCGGGATTTACTCTTCTTACCATGTCTTCGACCTTGAAATTGCGGTTTTCGACAGGCAAACCGAGGGATTCAAACACCCATGCGGGTATTTTCAGATTGTTGACGTCGGCGCTCACGTGCTCGAACAGGCATCCCTGGAAAATAATTTCAGGATCGTATTCGTGCATACGGTCTATCAGCCGTTTGGCATATTCCAGAAAGGCGGGATCGCCGAGTTTGCTCTCCTCGCTCCAGCGATAAACGGAACGGCCGATGAATTTTGCTCCGATATTCTGAAGCATTCGTATGTCGTCTTCACGATAAGGAAACAGATAGTTTTCGGGACTGCCGGGCACGAGGAAATAGCCTGCCGTCACGGAACGGTCCAAGTAGTTCTCAAGCGTTTCGCGAGAGATGGAGCCGTCGAAATAATACTTCGAGTCTTTGGAAAAGGACGCTTGATCTGCAGTGATGCACTTGCATTGCATAAATGAAAAGCAAACTGCGATCAGGATGATAGCTGTAAAAATGCTGCTTGTTTTTGTTTTCATTGTAAAAGTTATTTATTGTTTATAATTACCGGTTTGTCTTTGGGAACGGTTACTTTGACCGTTTTGCCGTTGTATCGCACATTGAGGACGCCGCCTGACGGATTGGATATTTCCGCCTGTACGAGCAGCCCTTTATCCCATTTCATATCGACTTCGTACCCGCCGCGTGCACGCAAGCCTTTTACTTCGCCCGATGCGTTCCAGCCGGTCGGCAAAGCGGGTAGCAGGCTTATTTCGCCCGCATGACTTTGAATCAGCGATTCCGCTATTCCGGCAGTATAACCGAAAGGAGCGTCGACTTGTGCGCCTGTGCCTTGACGCAGGAAATGGCTTGCAGCGCTCGGCATAGCCGCACGGATGAGCGAGCCTGTCATGTCGCCGCGTTCCAGCCGCGCCCACATGCAGATGTTCCACGAGCCGGGGAATCCGCCGCCCCGCGTTACGCGCGTTCCTAGCCAGTATTTGTAAGCATTGGTCAGTTCGGTGTCGCTTTCGCGGTGAAGAAGAATGCTATTTCCCGGATAGAACGGAAAGTACGGAGAGACGTCGTGTCCGCCACGCTGCGGTTTCCAGTCTTCGATCCATTCCTGCACGTATCCTAACTGATTCACCCTGTATGGCGGCAATTTGGGCAATATGCCTTCCAGTTGCTTGCGGAAAGCGGCGTCTACGCCCAATATCTTGCCTGCTTCGATCACGTGCGGGAAAAGTTCGCGCATGATGGCGACGTCCATCGTCGGAGCGGGCGAAAGATATGCCAGTACGTTGCTGTTGTCGAAATAATAACCGTGTTCGGGAGACATTGAGAAAGGCGTAACCAGATAGCCGTATTTCGGATATTCGACCAGAATGTCAGAAAGAAATTCGGCAGAGCCTTTCAGTATGGGATAAATCTCGCGAAGAATTTCCTTGTCGCCGCCGCTGAAAGCGTAATGCTCCCAAAGATGCTGACAAAGCCATGCGCCGCCGACAGGCCACATTCCAAAACGTGCGCCGTCGACCGGAGCCGTGCCGCGCCACAAGTCCAAGTTGTGATGCGTAACCCATCCTTTTGCGCCGTAATAGATTTGCGCCGTCTTGACGCCGTTCTCGGAAATGTCTTTCACCATCGAAATCAACGGTAGATGACATTCGCCGAGGTTGGTCACTTCGGCAGGCCAGTAATTCATCTGCGTATTGATGTTGATTGTATATTTACTGCCCCATGGCGGAGAAAGCCGTTCATTCCAGATGGCTTGCAGATTTGCAGGCTGTCCGCCCGGACGGCTGGAGGCGACTAACATGTATCGACCGAACTGAAAACACAATGCTTCGAGATTGGGATCGACCGTATCTCCTGCGCTTACGCTGAGAAGCCTTTGATTTATCGGTTTGCCGTTTTGCGCATCGTCGCCGACGGTCAATTTCACACGTCCCATCAGCCCGCTGAAATCTGCCACGTGCCGTTCGCTAAGCGCCGTATAGTTTTTATCGGCGATGTCCGCCAAGATTTTTTTGTTTCTGGCGGCAGGGTCTCCGCTTATGTCCTTGTAATTGACAAAACTTGTTGAAGCGACGAGAACGATCGTTGCCGAATTGGCGTTCCTGACAGTCAGTTTGTTTTTGTGCGTCGACGACTGTCCGCCGTCGGTCTTCAGGCGGACGGCGGTCTGGAACGACAGTCCCTTGTCGCTTTCAGGCTTGCCTATCAGCCAGTATGTCGGGATGGTGTTTTCCCATTGTCCGTCGAGAACGAGACTGCCCGGCGCGGCGGTGATACGGTCTGTAAAATGACTGTCGAGCCATGCGTCGAAAGAGACTTTGCCCGGTTTGTCTGCCGTAATCTGCATCACCAGCGCCTTGTCGGGGTAAGAAACGAAGACTTCGCGCGTATATTTCACGCCTTTGTACGTGTAGGAGACGGACGTGACGCCGTTTTCCAGATCCAGATCGCGATAGTAATTGCCGGTTTCGGCATTGTCGATACCGTAAAACAGCAGCCGCAAGTCGCCAAGCGGCTCGTAGGCTTGCTGACCGATGGGTTTGCCGTAAAAATGATCGTCCGTCATCTTTTCGGCTTCCTTGAACTTGTTGTTGAATACCAAATCCTGTATTTGCTTGAAGTACTTGCCGGCATCCGGATCGTTGTAATCGTGCGGACTTCCCGACCAGAAACTGGATTCGTTAAGCGCGATTTTTTCTTCAACGACTTTACCGTAAACCAGCGCCCCTATAAGACCGTTGCCGACCGGTAAAGGCTCAATCCACGTATCGCCCGGCTTGGTATTATACCATAAGAGCATTTTGCTTTTTTCGACTGCAAAGCAATCCGAAGCTACTAAAAAAGTTCCCAATAGAAAGAGAACTGCCATTCTTTTATAAAACATCTTTCTGTTCATGATACTATAATTTAAGTTGTGAATAATTTTCAGCAAAGTTAATACAAAAAAGTATTAGTGCAATATTTTTTTTGTTTTTTTTTGTCAGTTCACGTAGATTACATTGCCT
>JAITPH010000247.1 GCA_031289515.1 Tannerella sp. | reverse complement strand
AATGCGCGCGCTATCAATGAATGTGTCTCTATGGTGATTTTGCTCTCCACCGCATATACTTTAGCGCTGTATTCCAGAACTTTTCCGTTTGTGTCCTCCATGTAAAAGGTGATGTCGGTACCGTTTTCAATGTCCGGAGCATAACGTTCATTAAACGAAAATTCTATCTTCAAGGGACTTATTTTCGTCAGATTCGCTACTATTGTCGACGGCGTCGCATAAGCGCCTTCGCTCACGAAACGCAAGCCGATGATACCGTCGAAAGGCGCAAGCAACTCCGTTTGAAGTATCCTCGCTTTGACGAGTTCGATGTCTGCCATCAGTTTGTCGTATTCAGTCGTAACTTGCTCGTATGCTTCCTGACTGACAGCGTCTTTCTTCAACAGCGTACCCTGACGGAACACGCGCTCTTTAGCCAGAGGTATCTGCGCTTCCAGTTTTTGCAATTCGGCTTGTAGCGGCTTGTCGTTGATTTTTGCCAGCAAATCGCCTTTTTTTACGTGTGTTCCTTCAATGAAGTATATGCCGACTATCTTGCCCGACGATTCAAACGACAAGTCTACTTCTTCATCGGGAATAGTTCTCCCGATGACGTTAGTCTTGTCCGTGAAAGACTGCTTTTGCAGGACGACGGCATTTATTGATAACGGCATGCGCCTTTGGGAAAGGGCGGATACCGGCGCCAAATCGTTTCCGACGTCCGAATCTAACATTCGCTTTATATGCGGATAGGCTATCATCCCTGCGATAACCAGCAAAATAATGACTATCAATAGCCACTTAACAGATTTTGTCATACTACTCTATTATAATAAACTTAGTTTTCATAAAGACAGCTTTATTTTTAAAAGGTTTAATCAAATAGATGAAAAATATTTTTTGTTACGCCGAAAAAACGTACCTTTGCGACGTTTTAGTAACTTATAATTTATTGTTATGTCGGAATATCGGAAAATACTGGAAAAACAAAGACGGTTTTTCGCTACGGGTAAAACCCGTAATCTTGAATATCGCAGGGCACAATTGACAAAACTGCTGGGCGTCGTTATCGAAAAACACGAAGATATCGAGAAGTCCCTGTACGCGGATTTGAAGAAAAGCGAGTTTGAAGCATTTGCAACGGAAGTTTCGGCAATTATTGACGAAATACGCTGCGCAGTCGACAATCTCGAATCATGGCTGGAGCCGATCGCCAAGGATTCGCCGCCTGTTTTCGGACAGGCAGAAAGTACAGTCTATTACGAGCCTTACGGCACGGTTTTGATTCTCAATACATGGAATTATCCCTTTGTTTTGTGCTTCAAGCCTCTTGTCGGCGCGCTTGCCGCCGGTAACTGCTGCATCGTGAAGCCTTCGGAAGTCGCCCCGAACACGTCGCGAACGATTGCGGATATTATAAATACCGCTTTCAGCGAAGAATATTGCGTAGCCATCGAAGGCGATGTTGCGCAAACTACGGAATTGCTGAAGGAAAGATTCGATTTCATCATCTATACCGGAAGTACAAACGTCGGTAGAATCGTTGCTCAGGCGGCGGCAATACATCTTACGCCGACCGTCCTCGAACTCGGCGGCAAAAGTCCTTGCATTGTCGATAAATCGGCTGATATGGAACGCTCGGCAGCTCCGATTTGCTGGGGTAAATTCATCAATTCCGGTCAGACTTGTACCTCGCCCGACCATGTCTGGGTGCACAAGGATGTCAAGGACGAACTCATTAGCGCACTGATAAACAAGATAAAACAGTTTTACGGCGATGATATAAAGAATAATCCGGATTTCGGCAGGATAGTCGGAAAGAAACATTTTGCACGCCTTAAAGCGCTCCTCGACGAAGGAAATATCGTTTTCGGCGGCGAGACCGACGAAAGTCAAAATTATATTTCGCCCACGATTATCGACGGAATAACGTTGGAAAACAAGATAATGCAGGAAGAAGTGTTCGGTCCGGTATTGCCGGTTCTCACTTTTGAACGGCTTGAAGATGTGGTCGAAACGCTTCAAAAACGCGAGAAACCGCTCGCTTTGTATCTGTTTACGACCGACAAGTCTTCGGAAGAGCTGATTATCAACAATCTGTCTTTCGGCGGCGGCTGTATTAACGCGACTTTGATGCACATGCTGAATACCAACCTGCCTTTCGGCGGCGTCGGCAACAGCGGATACGGTTTTTACATGGGCAGATGGAGCGTCGAAATGTTTTCGCACAAGAAAAGCATCCTGAAAAGAGCGCTGACCGACGAGCCTTCGCCGTTGTTCCCGCCTTACGAAGACCATGTGAAGATGCTCAAACAGATTTATCTCGGAGAATGAATTTTTTTAAATATTAATATTAATAGTTATGTCTACAAAAAAATTTTTATTAGAAGAAAAAGAGATACCGACAGCTTGGTATAACATCGTTGCGGATATGAAGAATAAACCGCTTCCACCGCTTAATCCGGGTACGAAACAACCGTTGAAACCCGAAGAGTTCTATCCGCTTTTTGCCAAAGAACTTGTTGATCAGGAGGCTAATCAAACCGATCCGTGGATAACGATTCCGGACGAGGTGAGAGAATTGTACAAACAGTGGCGTCCGACGCCGCTTGTTCGCGCTTACGGTTTCGAGAAAGCTCTCGACACGCCCGCGCATATCTATTTCAAGAATGAGAGCGTCAGCCCTGTTGGCTCTCATAAATTGAATTCGGCTCTTGCGCAAGCATATTATTGTAAAAAAGAGGGTCTTACGAATCTGACGACCGAAACGGGAGCAGGTCAGTGGGGCGCGGCTATGGCTTATGCGGCTAAGGCTTTCGGTCTCGAACTTGCCGTTTACATGGTGAAGATTAGCTACGAACAAAAGCCTTACAGACGCTCGATAATGCAAACTTTCGGCGCACAGGTTGTCGCCTCTCCGAGTATGAGCACCAAATCGGGTCGTAAAATATTGACCGACAACCCAAATTATATGGGCAGTCTCGGTACGGCTATTTCCGAAGCTATCGAATTGGCGCTGCAAACCGAAAATTGCAAGTATGTTCTCGGCAGCGTGCTCAATCATGTGATGCTTCATCAAACCGTTATCGGGCTTGAGTCGGAAAAACAAATGGAGAAAGCGGGCGAATTTCCGGACGTTGTTGTCGCTTGTTTTGGCGGCGGCTCGAATTTTGCGGGTATTTCTTTTCCGTTCTTGCGTCATAATCTGACTCAGGGCAAGGAAATCCGGTTTGTCGCAGCCGAGCCTGCTTCATGTCCCAAACTTACGCGCGGCGAATTTCAGTACGATTTTGGCGACGAAGCCGGTTATACGCCCTACATTCCGATGTACACGCTCGGACATACTTTTGCGCCTCCTCATATTCATGCGGGCGGTTTGCGTTATCACGGCGCCGGTTCCATCGTCAGCCAGTTGAAGAAGGATAACTTGATGGAAGCGGTTGATATTGAACAGCTTGATGCCTTCAAGGCAGGCGTTCTGTTTGCCCAAACGGAAAGTATCATTCCCGCTCCGGAATCATCGCACGCCATCGCAGCAGTAGTAAAAGAAGCGGAAAAAGCCAAACTTGAAGGAAAGCAGAAGACAATCCTGTTCAACCTTTCAGGGCACGGCTTGATAGACATGGCTGCTTACGACAGCTATTTTGCAGGCGAATTGTCGAATTACAGCCTAAGCAAAGCCGACCTCGCCAAAAGCCTCGACCCGCTCGAAAAAATAATTTAAATGCAGCTTACCGACGAAGCAATCCGGAAACGTATGTAATAATACGCCGGATTGCTTCGTTTCTCGCAATGACGGACACCGCGCACACCGCAATGACGGACACCGCCACCAACAGCAATAACGGACAAGAAAAAGACAAAAAAACATCCTCAAAAAAAATAAAAATCACACGATTTTCGCATTTTTATCGCAAAATACTTTTTTATGAAAATTATTTATCGCAACTTTGCAACCGGTTATAATAATAATCAAAAACAAAAACATTTTAAAATTTTAAATTTATGAAGCGATTAGCTATTTTACTTATTTGTATCCATTGCCTGACGTCGTGCACCAACGAGGTGGGCAATGACCCTGCAACTAAGGGGGGGGGGATTTTATAACCCTCTTTTTTCCTGACGCTGCCAGCGTTAACGTGTACAGTACCGCAACCGAAAGCGAGTGTACGGTTGATTCCGTCTGGGTACTTGCATTTAGAAGCAATAGCCTTATTCATTCCGAAATTATTGGCGGCTCGAAAATCTT
>JAITPH010000170.1 GCA_031289515.1 Tannerella sp. | reverse complement strand
GACATAGCGGTTTTTCTTTGCCATTCTTCCTCTTTGCTAAACTTGTATAGTGATTTCCTCGCAATGACAGACATGACAAGTCTCTTTCATTGTCAATTTTCAATTTTCAACTTTCAATTATTGAAGTCTGCCGACGTTTTTTACGCCTTTCACGCCCTGAAGTTTTTTTGTCAGCGAGGTAAGCGTGGAGGCGTCGGAGACGGTTATGGAAAACGTTCCCTGAAAAAGGCCGTCTACGGAATCTATGTTTATCGACCGCAGCGATACCTTGTTTTCCTTGCTTATTACGGACGTGATGTTTGTCACGATGCCGATGTCGTCGTTGCCGACTATGCGCAGCGTGACGATGTATCCGCTTGTGCCCTTTCCGCTCCATTCGGCCGGTATGATGCGGTATCCGAAGCGGTTGCGCATCTCCGAAGCGTTGGGGCAGGTCATGCGGTGAATTTTTATGCCTGCGGTCGAAACAAATCCGAAAACGGGATCGCCGTATATCGGATTGCAGCATTTCGCCAGCTTGTAGTCTATTCCGGTGAGATTCTTGTCGATAATCAGCACGTCCTGATGCGTGGAAAGCTCTTTGGCTTCGATGTTGGCGACGAAGTCTTCGGCGCTGCGCAATTCCGTCCTGTCCGACGCATCGCGGTCTTTCTGCTCAAGTTCGACGCACTCGTCGATAGCCGTGTTTATGTCGAGTTTGCCGTCCGAGATGGCCAGATAAAAGTCGGTCACCGTTTTAAAGCCCTTTTTCTTGATATACCTCATCAGGGACGGCTCGTCGATGTCGACCTTGCGGTTCTTGATGCGTCTCTGGATCTGTTCTTTGGCGAGGTCGGCCGTTCTGGCTTCCTCTTCGCGCAGAGCCTGTTTGATTTTGTTGCGCGCCTTTGCCGTTGCCACGAACGAGAGCCAGTCGCGCTTGGGCGTCTGGGCGGGCGACGTCACGACCTCTATCGAATCGCCGTTGTTCAGCACGTGTCTGATCGGGACGTTCTTTCCGTTCACCTTTCCGGAGATGCAGCGGCTGCCGATCTTTGAATGAATGGCAAAGGCGAAATCGAGCACCGTGGCTCCGACGCCGAGTTTCAGAAGGTCGCCGGTCGGAGTGAAAACGTATATTTCGTCCTGGTAAAAGTCCGTTTTAAATTCCCGCATCAGGTCCATCGGCGTCGAACTCCGGTTTTCGAGCGCCGCCCTCACGTCCGCAAGGAAATCGTCCAGTCCGCGTTCCTCGTGTACGCCCTTGTATTTCCAGTGCGCGGCGAGACCCTTTTCGGCGATTTCGTCCATGCGTTGCGTCCGGATCTGCACTTCCACCCAGCGTTTCGACGGACCTAAAACGGTTATGTGAAGGCTTTCGTAGCCATTGCCTTTCGGGACGGAAAGCCAGTCGCGCATGCGTTTCGGGTTCGGCTGGTACATGTCCGTGATGATTGAAAAAGCCTGCCAGCAGTCGGAACGCTCTTTCTCCGGCGCGGAATTGAGGACGACGCGGATGGCGAACAGGTCGTATATCCCCTCGAAATCGACCTTCTGCTTCTTCATTTTGGTGTTTATCGAATGTATGGATTTCGTCCGTCCCTTGATGTCGAACGTCAAGCCGGTTTTTTCGAGTTCCCTGCTGACCGGATCGATGAATTTCCCGATATATTCGTCGCGCGAGCGTTTCGTCTCGTTCAGCTTGTCCTTTATGCGGTAATACTGGTTGGGATCGAGGTATTTCAGCGACAAATCCTCCAGCTCGCTTTTTATCTTGTACAGACCGAGACGGTGCGCCAGAGGAGCGTAGATGTACGAGACCTCCGTGGCAAGTCTCATCCGCTCCTTTTCCTCGGTCATCGCCTTGCCGAGCCGCATCATGCAAAGGCGGTCGGCTATCATGATGAGTATCACGCGGACGTCTTCGGCAAACGAAAAAAGCAGGTGATGAAAGTTGTCGGAATTTATCGCCGTATTGCGGGCGTAAAGGTCGGAAGTCTTCAACAGCCTGTTTATTATCAGCGATACTTCGGCGCTGAAAGTCTTTTCTATTTCCTCGATGGAGATAGCTTTTTTCAGAACCGGACGATAGAGAATCAGCGCCAGAATCGAAGTGCGTTTCAGTCCGATGTCCTTCGTGGCAATCAGGGCTGTTTCGATGTTTCGCAGCAGTCCGTTGATGCCGTTGTGGTCGCGTCCGTAACACTCCATCGCTACTACAGGCTTGAGCAGTTGGCGTATCTTGGGGGCGTCGTCTTTCTCCAGACTCTCCGAAAGCGCGCCGGTTAACTCCCTGTATTTCGAGAAAAACAGCTTCTTTTCTTCTTCCGTAAAAAACTTCGATTCTTCCATGACGCCCTACAAATCTATCTTCTTGAAAATTTTGCCGTCGACGGTCTTGATATTTATAGATATTTTCCTGCCGTTTATTTGAATGTCGACGATATGTTTGTTGCTGTTTATCAATAGCGGAAAATTGCAAATATCCTCGCCTTTGGGGATATAAGCGTGCTGATGCGTATGTCCGCTCAACATCAGGTCGATGCCCGCTTCGTTGAGCAAGGGAAGAAACAGTCGGCGCACCTCGTAGCCGCCGTGCCACGTGTCATTGTCGGGCGGAATGTGCATGATGGCGATTTTCACCGGCGCTTTTTTGAAGTCCTCGCTCTGCAAGACCTCTTTCAGCCATTCCGCCTCTTTTTTGCGGTACTCGTCATACGCTCCGAGACCGTAATACTCAACGTCGCCGTCCGGTTTATCCTCGCCCGAATCGATGAAGACAAAAAAGACCGGGCCGTATTGCAAAGTATAATACGGAAGCCCCGTCGGAGTGGAGAAATAGCGCATAAACTCGCTTGAAAACAATCCCCGCGTTTCGTGATTGCCGCGTGCATAATAGAACGGTATTTCGGAGGCAAACGACTTGACCGCCGTTTTAAGGAAACCGTCGATTATGACCTCCTCCGATAACATCTGATTGACCATGTCGCCGTTGAATATCACAAAATCCAGCGTCTTTTTGTCTACCCGACCGATAAGCGAATCCAGGCGATTATAGTCATTGTGAATGTCGTTTACGACGGCAAAATGGAAGTCGGAAACGCCGGAATCCTTCGTCTTGAAGTAAAAAGGCTCGCGTTGATACACATCCGAAGCGACGGTGCGACCGTAGCCCATATAGAATTGTTGCTCGTCGGTCGTTTCCTGCGAAAAAATCCTGTAACGGTAGCGAGTTCCCTTCTGTAATCCCGTAATCTTCACCGTATGTACCCTGCCGACCGTTTTTCTGCCCAAATCGGCTGCATAAAAGCGCGGATGTTCGTCGGAATAGAAATGATTCTTGTTGTCCGGCGCAATTTCTACCCAGGCGATGCCTCTACGGTTGGTAATCCACGTAACGGTCGCCTCGTTTTCGGTGACGTTCTGCAAATAAGGTCCGCATATTATCTCAAAACGTTCCTGTGCCCGGCATAACGCCGGCGTTGCTATTAAAAGCAGCAGTAATATAAACTTCTTCATAGTTATTCTTATTAATTTGTTGTCAAAATTCGTGCAATATTACGACAAATTATGAAATAATCCAAAATAAAATTTCCTGTTTTATTTCACGGTTACGATTTTTATTCTTAATTTTGCTGCAAAACGGTGAGAATCCGGAAAAGACGATAATAATTAAAACAATATAATATGCTTATTGCAAACGATTTAATACAACTCAAGACGAAAAACCTGACGCAGGAACAGGTTGAAGAACAATTGAATTACTTCATTCAGGGGTTTCCATTTCTGGAAATCAAGGCTTCGGCATCGATAGAAAAAGGTATTGTCAAACTGTCGGAAAATGAACAGGACGACTATATCGGAGCGTGGGAAGACTTCCTTTGCGACAATAATACGGTTGTGAAGTTTGTTCCGGCTTCGGGCGCGGCAAGCCGCATGTTCAAGGATTTGTTTTCCTTTCTTTCAGCCGAATACGACACTCCTGCAACTGCTTTTGAAAAGAAATTCTTCGACAGCATCGAATTGTTCGCGTTTTATAAAGAATTGAACGGCAAGTGTCTGGAGAATGAAGGCAAAGATATTGCAACGCTTATGAAAGCAGGCGACTACAAGACTGTCGTGTCAAATTTGTTGGATGATAAAGGACTGCGTTACGGCTCGTTACCGAAAGGGCTTTTACTGTTTCACGAATATCCCGAAGGCGCGCGGGCGGCTATGGAGGAACATCTCGTAGAAGGCGCGTTATATGCGGCAGGCTCGGATAAAAACGTGAATATTCATTTTACCGTTTCGCCCGAACATCAGCCTCTGTTTGAGCGACTTGCCGGAGAAAAGATTCCTTTTTACGAAGCGAAGTTCGGAGTGAAATATCACCTGAGTTTCAGCGTACAACAGTCTAATACGGATACTGTTGCGGTTGACTTGGCAAACGCGCCGTTCCGCGATGTGAAGGGGAAACTGGTCTTCCGTCCCGGAGGTCATGGCGCTCTTATTCGGAATCTCAACGATATTGACGCCGACGTGGTGTTTATCAAGAACATAGACAACGTCGTGCCCGACAGTTTCAAAGGTGAGACGATTCGTTACAAGAAAGTTATAGCCGGGGCGCTCGTGTCGCTGCAAAAGAGGATATTCGAATATGTCAGGCTTATAGAAAGCGGCGATTATACGCATGAACAGATAGAAGACATGATATATTTCCTGCAGGACGACCTGTGCATCAAGAATCCGGATACAAAATACCTCGAAGACGTTGAACTGGTGCTGTATATCAAGCGCAAACTGATGCGTCCGCTGCGAGTCTGCGGGATGGTACGTAACGAAGGCGAGCCGGGCGGCGGTCCGTTCATCACGGTTAGTCCCGACGGCGCTTACCAACTGCAAATTCTCGAAAGCTCGCAGATTGACATGTCGAACGAAGATTCGAAAAAAGCCTTTGAAAAAGGGTCGCATTTCAATCCGGTAGACCTCGTTTGTGCATTGAAAGACGCTCACGGCAACAAATACAACCTTCCCGATTTTGTGGACAAAAATACCGGCTTCATCTCCCAAAAGAGCAAGGACGGACGCAACCTGAAAGCGCTCGAATTGCCCGGCTTGTGGAACGGCGCAATGAGCGACTGGAACACGGTTTTTGTGGAAGTGCCGATCGAAACGTTCAACCCTGTGAAGACGGTGAACGACTTAATACGTCCCCAGCATCAGTGACGCCTTTTCGCGCCAGTCCGAGCCGTTTTCGACAAGTAATGCGGTAAGTCCGGCCGTTTCGGCGGCGGAGCAGTTTTCCGCGCTGTCGTCGATGTAAAGCGTTTCTTCCGGCATTATGCCTGCGTCTTCTATCATCTTCCGGAAGATTGTCAAGTCGGGCTTTGTACATTTCATCTCGTATGAAACGTAGATTTTATCGAAACAGTCCGACAAGGCGCTTCCGTCGGGCGCGAAACCTTCCGACCGCGCCCAATCCATGATGATGGGGTTGTTGTTTGTGAGCAGGTATAATTTATATGAGCGCCGCAACTCTTTTACGAAGTCCGATTTGTACTGCAACGGCGGGTCAATCATGCTTCGCCACGCATCTTCAATGTCTTTGCGGGGAATAAATTTATTCGCATGTTCGCAAAGCGCCCGACAAAACTCGTCGGTATCAATTTCGCCGTTCTCGAAATCTATAAATATTCCCTTGTGATGGCTCGAATCTATCAATTCATCCGCATCTGCGACGCCGATATTTTTGAAGTTACGTATAGCGCGGTCAAGTTGAACATCGACTATCACGCCGCCCATATCAAATACGATGTTTTTAATCATGCTAAGGAATGAATTACCAGACCCGAACGCAGTTTCGGCTCAAACCATGTCGTTTTCGGAGGCATTATATTCCCCGAATCCGCTATGTCGATGAGTTGCTTCATCGAAACCGGATAAAGAGCCAGCGCCACCCGCATCTCGCCGCTATCAACGCGCTTTTTCAGTTCTCCCAATCCGCGTATTCCGCCTACGAAATCAATACGTTTATCCGAACGTAAATCCTTTATGCCCAATATCTTGTCCAAGATAAGATTTGATGAAACGGTAACGTCCAATACTCCGATAGGGTCATTGTCGTCATATCTGTCCGGTTTTGCCGTCAGGGAGTACCATTTCCCGCTTAAATACAGGGAAAATTCATGCAGTTGTAGAGGCTTGTATAGTTCTGTTCCTTTTGTTTCGACGACAAAGTCTTCCGCAAGTCTTTGCAGAAATTCATCGTCGGAAAGTCCGTTGAGATCTTTTACGACGCGGTTGTAGTCGATGATAGTCAGCTGGTTGGAAGGAAAACAGACAGCCATGAAGTAGTTGTATTCCTCGTCGCCTTTATGATTGGGATTTTGTCCGGCTTTTTCGGCTCCGACGAGGGCTGCTGCCGCCGAGCGATGATGTCCATCGGCTATGTAGAGCGCCGGCATTTGGTCGAACAGCTTTGTGATAAGCGCTATATCTTCCTCATTATCAATAATCCGGAAGGTATGGCGGAATCCGTCGGTTTTAGCCGTAAAATCGTATTCAGGCTCGCCTCCCGATACGTATTTGGCTACAATCCTGTTGATTTCCGCGTTTTCGGGGTAATCTTCGGGATAGGCAAAAAATACAGGCTCGATATTTGCATTATTTATGCGAACATGTTTCATGCGGTCTTCTTCCTTGTCTTTGCGCGTGAGTTCGTGCTTCTTGATTTTTCCGTTCAGGTAATCATCGACATAAGCGCACACGACAAGTCCGTACTGGGTTTTTCCGTTCATTGTCTGGGAATACACGTAGTAATGTTCTTTTTCGTCCGTTACGAGCCATCCGTTTGCCTGAAATTTATTGAAGTTTTCGACTGCCTTCTCATAAACGCGCGGGTCATGCTCGTCGGCGCCGACAGGGAAATCTATTTCCGGCTTGATGATATGATACAGTGACTTTTCGTTGCCTGCCGCTTCCCGACGGGCTTCTTCCGAATTAAGCACGTCGTACGGACGCGACTGTACTTCTTCGACTATCTCTTTTGGTGGACGTATACCACGGAATGGTTTTATTTTCATTGCGGCTGTTATTTTGTGACTTCAAACGTTCTGTCTCCGTCTTTCAGGAAGCCGACAATCTGATTCGCGGCTGCAATACCGGCATTGATATTAGCTTCTGCCGTCTGCGCTCCCATCTTCTTGGGCGTGCTGAAATAACGGTTTGCAAATTTCTCCGTCAATTCGGCGTGATTGTCGGGCACAATATCCGTGAGATACTTTAAATCGGCGCGCTCTTCCATAACCTTGACCAATTCCGCCTCATTGATAACTTCTTTTCGTGCTGTATTGACGAGCACAGCGCCCTTTGGCATTTTTGAAAGCAGATTGCCGCCGATAGATTTCTTCGTCTCCGCCGTTGCGGGAATATGCAGCGAAACGAACTGACATGCCGCATAGAGACCGTCTGCCGAATCAAGCGCCTTAACTCCGTCTTTTTCAATTACTTCCTTGGGACAAAAAGCGTCGTAAGCATAAATATCCATTCCGAAACCTTTTGCTATACGCGCCACATTCCGACCGACATTTCCGTAGGCGTGAATGCCTAACTTTTTGTCTTTCAACTCTGTACCCGAAGTTCCGTTGTAGAAATTGCGGACGGCGTAAACCATCAGTCCGAAAGCAAGTTCGGCGACGGCGTTCGAGTTCTGCCCCGGCGTGTTCATCACGCAAACGTTATGCGCTTTGGCGGCTGCCAAGTCCACGTTATCGTATCCGGCGCCTGCGCGGACTACTATCTTCAATTGCTTTGCAGCGTCAAAGACTTCGTTGTCGATAATGTCGCTGCGGATGATTATCGCATCGACGTCGTTTACGGCTTCAAGCAACTGCGATTTTTCGGTATACTTCTCCAAAAGAGCCAATTCCATATCGGCGTTTTCGATGGCTTCGCGAATGCCTTTTACTGCTATCGCGGCAAAAGGCTTGTCTGTTGCAACCAATATCTTCATGCGCTTCAGTTTTTGCGTTCAAACTCTTTCATCGTTTCTATCAACGCCTTGACGCCGTCTATCGGCATCGCATTATAGATAGAAGCGCGGAATCCGCCTGCCGAGCGGTGTCCTTTTATGCCTATCATACCGGCTGCCGCGGCAAATGTGGCAAATCCGGCTTCCAACTCCTGATATTCTTCGTTCATGACGAAGCAAACGTTCATCAGCGAGCGGTCTTCTACGGCGGCTGTTCCTTTAAACAACCTGTTGCGGTCGATTTCGTCGTAGAGGATGGCGGCTTTTTCTTCGTTCAGTTTCTGCATCGCCGTGATGCCGCCCAATTCCCTGTACCATTTAAGCGTCTGAAGCGCGGCGAAGATGGGAACGACCGGCGGAGTGTTGAACATCGAATCCTTGTCGACGTGCGTCATATAATTCAGCATCGTGGGGATAGACCGGTCTGCCTTGTTTAATGCGTCTTTGCGCACAATTACTATCGTGACGCCGGCCGGTGCAAGATTCTTTTGCGCGCCTGCATATATCGCATCATACTTGGCAACGTCTACCGGACGCGAGAATATATCGGACGACATATCCGCAACGAGAGGAACCGTGACCTGCGGGATTTTTTGAATCTGCGTCCCGAAGATTGTGTTGTTCGTCGTTATATGAAAATAGTCGGAATCGTCGGCAACCGTATAATCTTTCGGAATGAACGAGTAGTTTTTGTCTTTTGAAGACGCAACGACTGTTACTTCGCCGAAAATTTTTGCCTCTTTTATGGCTTTTGACGCCCAAGTTCCGGTGTCGAGGTAAGATGCTTTCTTTTTCAGAAGATTGTATGGTATCATACAGAATTGCATACTTGCGCCGCCGCCGAGAAAGACTACTTCGTGCGTCGAAGGGACGTCGAGCAAATCTTTTACAAGTTGCCGCGCTTCGTCGTTTACGGCAACAAATTCCTTGCCTCTGTGTGAAACTTCCATCAACGATAATCCCGTATTTGCGAAATTCAGTATCGCCTCAGCCGTATTCTCTATCGTATAGCGGCTTAATATGGAAGGCCCTGCATAAAAATTGTATCTGTTCATTTTATTTATTGTTTTTAGTTCTTTTTACTCCGTTAAGATGATGCAAAGGTAATAATTATTTATCGGAAAAATCAAAAAATCGGGCTTGATTTTTTTTGAAACAATCTGCCGAAATACAAATCGGGAGGTCGGGATTCAAAAAGTACGATATGGCAACAGTTTTCTCACGAATGAGTAATAGCCCATTTTTCAATGTTTTAGCCGGTCGGCAGTGAGCGAATTGAAAAAAAATATCGAATTTGATGTTATATTTTCGCCTTTACTCCGTCATTAGGGTATGAACATAGAGCGATTCAAATCAGATATTATTCCTCTCAGGCAAAAACTTTTTATCGTTGCCTTGAAAATAGTCAACGACGAGGAAGATGCCAAAGATACTGTTCAGGAAACGTTCCTGAAATTGTGGAATGAAAGGGAACAATTGGGAAACGCCCAAAATCCCGAAGGATACGCCATGCAAACGGCCAAAAATATCTGTATCGACAAGCTAAGGGCGAAGAGAGAAACGGTTGAAGCGAATGATTTTTCCTTGGGAAGCCATGAAGATTCGCCTTATGCCGATCTTGAAAAGTCCGATTCTCTCGCCATCGTCAAGCAAATAATCGAACAGTTGCCGGAATTGCAGAAAACAATCATTAGGATGCGAGACATGGAAGGATATGAATTGCAGGAAATAGCGGACATAACAGGAACGCAAATCAGTGCGGTAACCGTCAATCTCTCAAGGGCGCGAATGAAAGTGCGCGACCAATATGCAAGAATTGTGAACTATAAATATGGCAAAAATGAATAAAAAAGGTATAAAATCGTTGATTGACAAGTATTTTGAAGGTTTGACTTCTTTGAAAGAAGAACAAATCCTTCGGGATTATTTCCAAAAAGAAGAGATTCCGGAAGAATGGGAAATATATAAACCGATGTTTCAGTTTTTTTTCGTTTCTTATGTGCCGCGTACCGGGTCTCGCATATTTAATTTCCCTGTGGCGCGGAGTCGGAAGAAAGGTCGTTGGCTTGGTATTGCAGCGGCAGCGTGTTTGCTCCTGTCCTTCGGATTGAAATATACTTTGAATACGCAGGATACCGAATTAAAAACATCATACACTTATATTGACGGTAAAAAATATACAGGTATCGAATTTATTCGGGAGGAAACGCTTAAATCTTTGGAAAGTATTTCGGAAGCGAATGACGAGCTGCTTTCTTCACAGATTGAAGTTTTAGAATTGTTTTTTGAATAATAATTAATAATATAAAATAATATGAATACATTTAAGAAATACTTACTACTGTTTTGTTTGGCGCTTCCGGGAATATGGATGCATGCCCAAAAAGATTTAAGTATTAAAACAGTATTTGATGATTATGGAAAACAGGAAGGCTCTGTTATGATTGAATTGGCCAAGGATGTTTTGAGTGACAATACGAAAATCAGCCATTATAAAAGTCTGATTACATCCTCCGATTCCAAAACGGTAAAAGCAATCGAAGAGGCTGTTCAAAAGGATTTGGAAGGAGGAAGCATATTGTTGGAATCAAAAAAAGACGGTCAAATGGAAACGGCATGTTATTGTCTGAAAAAGGAAAGTAATTCGCCTGTTTACGAATATATTCTGTTCAAAAACAAATCGGGTAAGATAACGCTGCTTTACGTCAAGGGTTATTTTCCTCCACAGGATTTGGAACAGGAATTGGGAGAACTGAAAGGTTTATTCATTAAAATAAATAATAACAAAAAAATTAAATTTTAAACATTATGAAACGTACGTATTTGTCGTTAGTTATCTGTGCAATATTGTTTGCACCCGCTCTTGGCGCTCAGGAAAAACAGGTTGTTGAAGGCGAGCTTTTTCCCACAGTGATAGAAGAAGAGCCTAAAAGTTCCATATCAATGAATGGTATATTTTCTGATTTCACATTTTCGTGGGAGAAGGGGAAAACACGCTCCACATTTAATGGCATCCAATTTGGGTTTGCCAATATCAGCGGCATGGGTGATGCCAAATTAAGCCCATGGTCTGTTTTTGCATCCTTTCATCCGCTCAGCATTTCTTTCGTCTTCAAGTCTCACTGGTCTGTCGGCTTGAGCGTCGGATATGGTCTTGACTATTACTGGTTTAAAAAGAACACTGCGCTGACACAAGTGGATGGAATAACCCAATTTGTTTTTTCCGATGAAGAGCAGCAATACGAATCGGGGGCGTTGACAAATTTATATCTTTCCGCACCTCTGTTCATTAAGTATCAGACGAAAATTAAAAACAGACTGTATCACATTCAGGGAGGAATTGACATGATTGATTACACCTACAGTTCCGGCGCCAGTCTGAAAAGAAGGGATTTATCCGGAAAGCATAGGGAATCAAACATTCCGTTGAATTACAGTACTAACGGCGCTTATCGATTTGTTCTTCAGATGGGTCTTCAAGACATTGGTCTTTATATGTACTATCAGCCAGTATCAATGTTCGAAAAGAATAAGGGGCCTAATCTTCATTCATGGGGTATAGGTCTAAGCGCTCCATTGTAAAATAATTGCCGACGAAATATGGTGATTTCGTATTGACCGTTCAATGAGAGTTTTGAGTTCGTTGGGATAAAGTCACTAAACTTGTTTAGTGACTTTATCCCAAATATCCGAGCCTTCAGCGCCGATAATTCATCCATAAACCGCCTTCCTCCTCGATAGAAGTACATGTTGATTTTTCATTTCAGATAATATTTTACGATTACCGGATTGTCGTCTTCTTCGATTGAATCAAGAATCTCACTGTTACTCAACAAATCATTATCTACAAATCTGTCCGGATAGCGTCCGGTTACCGCCCGCGTCATTGCGAGGCAAGTCATCCGTCATTAGTAGCAGTAACCGTCATCCTATGTTTGCAGTCGGAAATAAAATATTATATTTGCAGTGAAAAAAGATAAGGAGATAGAAATAAAAAAAGTAATAA
>JAITPH010000130.1 GCA_031289515.1 Tannerella sp. | reverse complement strand
CTTTCGCCTTTGGGGAAAAGAGACGTCGATAAAGGCAAACGGATATGTCAAGAATCTGACGCCCGCGTTCTACATGCGTCATAATCATCAGCGTTATTTCTGGTGGGACAATAATCTTGACAATAGCCAGCGCGTATATGTCGGCGGTGAAATCGACGTTAAGGAGACGCATACAAAAATCTCGTCCGGAGTGGAGAGTATTCAGAACTTTGCCTTCTTCAATCAAAGCGGTCGGCCGGAAACAAATCAGGGCAACATTCAGGTCGTCTCGGCGCGCATACGGCAGGATTTCAGATATAAAGCCTTCGGTTGGGAAAACGACGTCGTCTACCAGTTAAGCAGCAAAAAAGACGTGTTACCCCTGCCGCAAATCAGCGCTTATTCAAATATTTATCTCGACTTCATGTATGCAAAAGTGTTGAATATCCAGCTTGGAGCCGACGTCCATTACTTCACGTCTTACTATGCTCCGTATTACGAGCCGGCGACTCAACAATTCCAGCCGCAGCAGGAAAAGGAAATAGGCAACTACCCTATCATTAACGCCTACGCCAATTTCAATTTGAAACAGGCAAGGTTCTTTATCACCGGTTATAACCTCGGCTCATTGTTTATAACACCGCCGAAACACTTTTCATTGCTGCATTATCCTCTGAATCCGATGCTCATAAAATTTGGAATCTCGGTATATTTTCATAATTAAATGTCTTTTCCAGTCTTCCCGATGAAATCGAAAAAAATCATCCTGTTTTATTCTGCAATATTGGCAGCTGTTTTGATATTGATGTTCATTTCGCATCAAAGATCAAAAAACTCCCGACGCGATTACGACGAGATACGCGCCGAAGGCATTTTGAGAATTGTGACGGAATACAACCAATCGGGCTATTACGTGTCGGGCGATACAATCGAAGGATTTCAGTATGAATTAAGCCGGGCTATCTCGAAATTGTCCGGTCTCGAAGTGCAGATGTTTCTTGAGATGTCGCTCTCAGAGAGTTTTTCGGGGCTGAACAGGCAAAAATACGATATAATCGCTCTTAACAGTCCTGTAAACTCGGAAATAAAAGGCTCTTACCTTTTCACCGACCCTGTTGTATTCAACAAGCAAGTCTTAGTCCAGCGCACCGCCCCGGCAAACGATTCCGTCGCGCCTGTCCGCAACCAGCTCGAACTTGCCGGAAAAACCCTTTACATACCCGAAAACTCGCCTGCATTGTTGCGTATACGAAACCTCCAACACGAAATCGGCGATACTATTTATGTCGTCGAAGAACGGCGCTATTCGTCCGAGCAACTCATAATAATGGTCGCAAAAGGCGATATCGATTATGCCGTTTGCGACAAACAAATAGCTGCCGTCGCCCAAAAACGTTTCCCCGAAATCGACGCCGAAACCGATATTAGCTTCATGCAATTGCAGTCTTGGGCTGTCAGGAAAGAATCTAAAGCGCTCTCGGACAGTCTTAACAATTGGCTCAAAACCATACGCGAAAACGGCACATTCGACGAAATTTACGAACGCTATTACAACTACTGATTTTTTTTATTTTCCGATGAAATCGTGTTTTTTGCATATTTTTTTGGTTGGTAACGAAATAACCACTACTTTTACAGTGTTTTATAAAGAAAAAGAATGCGATTTGATGAATTATATCTTGAAGATTCCGTATTGGATGGTTTGGATGCCATGAATTTTCAGGAAATGACCCCGATACAGGAACTGTCTATACCTCCGATTATGGAAGGAAGGGACGTTATAGCTTGCGCTCAAACAGGGACAGGCAAGACAGCCGCTTACGTGCTGCCGGTAATAAACAATCTGAGTAAAGGCGGCTATCCCGACGACGCCATAAACGCCATTATCATGGCGCCTACGCGCGAACTCGCGCAACAAATTGACCGCCAGATAGAAGGCTTCTCCTATTATATGCCTATTTCCGCCGTGCCGGTCTACGGCGGCACCGACGGCATCGTATATTCGCAGCAGGAACGTGGATTGCAAATGGGCGCCGATATCGTTATTGCAACGCCCGGACGCCTGATTGCGCATCTTAACTTCGGCGATGTGGATTTGTCGAACGTATCGTTTTTTATTCTCGACGAAGCAGACCGTATGCTCGACATGGGCTTCCACGACGATATTATCCAAATCTACAACCTTCTGCCCAAAAGTTGCCAAATCATAATGTTCTCGGCTACAATGCCCGACAGGATTGTGACGTTAGCCGAAAACATAATGAAAAACCCGCATAAAATAGAGGTCGCCATCTCGAAACCGCCCGAAAGCATCCAGCAGACAGCATATATATGCTTTGAATCGCAAAAGCTGCTTATCATGGAAAAGTATTTCAAACGGCACAATCCTAAGCGGGTAATCATTTTTTCGTCTTCAAAAAAGAAAGTCAAGGAGCTTACGGCGGTATTCAAGCGTCTTAAAATAAATGTGGCCGAAATGCACTCGGATCTCGAACAGGTTGAACGCGAACAGGTTATGAAAGACTTCAAAAACGGTCATATCGATGTTTTGATAGCAACGGACGTGGTATCGCGCGGAATCGACATAACAGATATAAGCCTGATAGTCAATTACGATATTCCGAAAGAGCCTGAAGACTACGTTCATCGCATCGGTCGAACAGCGCGTGGAACAGAAGGCAAAGGCAAGGCTATAACGCTGGTTTCGGAAAGAGAACAGTATAAATTCAAGAGGATTGAGACTTTTCTCGGAAAAGAAATAAGCAAAATTCCGCTCGAACGCTCGTATGGGAATACTCCGCCATATAAACCGGAAAAACCGAGTAACGATTATCGCTCCAAACCTTTTGCCGCAAGAAGGAATATGAAAAGTCGCAAGAAATAAACCGGTTTTAACACTTTTACGCTATGATTTGTTTTCCAAATGCTAAAATAAACTTGGGGCTTCAGATAAAAAGCAAACGCTCCGACGGATATCATAATATAGAATCCGTATTCTATCCCGTCCCGCTATGCGATGCCGTTGAAATCGTATCCGGCAAAAAGACTTCATTTACGCAAACAGGGTTTCAACTCGACTCTGCGCCTACCGACAATCTTGTTATGAAATCGCATTCGCTGCTGTCCGGGAAATACAATGTTCCACAGCTTGACATTTATCTGAAAAAGGCGATTCCATCGGGAGCCGGATTGGGTGGCGGAAGCTCCGATGCGGCTTTTATGATGAGGCTTCTCAATGATTTCTGCAAGTTGGAAATATCTGACGCCAAACTAAAAAAAATGGTTGCGTCCGTCGGCGCGGACTGTCCGTTTTTTATTCATAACACACCGGCAATCGTTTCGGGAACAGGCAATATTTTTGAGCCTTCGGACGTTTCCCTGAAAGGTTATTTTCTGTGCATCGCGAAACCTCCGGTCTCCGTCTCAACGAAAGAAGCATATTCCATGGTGAAACCGCATAAATCGGATTTTTCGCTGAGCGGGCTTGCTTCAATTCCTGTCGATAAGTGGAAAGACGTTTTATATAATGATTTCGAGCCTTGCATATTTGAAAAATACCCTGTAATAGAAGAATGTAAGAATAAAATGTACTCGCTGGGAGCTGAATATGCCGCAATGACCGGCTCCGGTTCTGCCGTATTCGGACTGTTCAAAAAGACGGTTTCACCGACATTCCCAGACTGTTTCGTATGGACAGGAATGCTCAAATAGAATCATACAAACCCGACGCATGGCTACCTACGACAAAAAAAGAAGTTGAAGCCAGAGGATGGGATTATTTGGATGTAATCCTGTTCAGCGGCGACGCCTACGTCGACCATCCTTCGTTTGGCGCTGCTGTCATATCGCGCATTCTCGAAGCGCAGGGACTGAACGTTGCTTTAGTGCCGCAGCCCGACTGGCGGGGCGACTATCGGGATTTTACAAAACTGGGTGTTCCACGCATGTTTTTCGCGATTTCACCGGGCGCGATGGATTCGATGGTTAATCATTACACGGCAAACAAGCGTCTCCGAAGCGACGACGCTTACACGCCCGATAAACGCGCAGGCATGAGACCCGACTATCCAAGCATCGTTTATGCCGAAATACTGAAAGAATTATACCCCGACGTCCCTGTCGTATTAGGCGGAATAGAGGCGTCAATGCGCCGTCTGGCGCATTACGACTATTGGCAGGACAGACTGCGACCGGGAATACTGGCCGACAGTCCGGCCGATCTGCTGATATACGGAATGGGCGAAAAACCTGTTACCGAGCTGGTGAAGCTACTTAAAAAAGGCGTGCCGTTCCACAGCATCAAAAACTTGCCCCAAACATCATATATTTCATCGAAAATCACGAATTTACCGGAAGATATTTCCCTTTTCTCCTTCGATGAATGTTTGAACGACAAACTGAAACAGGCAAAAAACTTCAGGGTAATAGAAGAAGAATCCAACAAGCTGAAATCATCGAGAATCTTACAAAAAACAGGCGACCGGACAATTGTTGTCAATCCGCCGTATCAACCGGCATCGACGGCCGAGATAGATTCGTGGTATGAGTTGCCGTTTACCCGCCTGCCGCATCCAAAATACAAAAACAAGGTCATACCTGCGTTTGAAATGATAAAGTTCTCGGTAGTCATACATAGAGGATGCTTCGGTGGATGCGCTTTTTGTACGATTTCAGCGCATCAGGGTAAACATATAATTTCGCGAAGCAAAAGCTCCATTCTCAAAGAAATAAGGCAAATCACACAAATGCCTGATTTCAAGGGTTATATAAGCGATTTGGGCGGTCCGTCCGCAAATATGTACCAAATGAAAGGAAAAGACGAATCCATCTGTAAAAACTGCAAGAAGCCTTCGTGCGCTTTTCCACGTATTTGCAAGAATCTGATAACCGACCACGCACCGCTTTTAGCGCTTTATGACGAGGCAAAAAAAATCGAAAACGTTAAAAAAATTTTTATCGGCAGCGGCATACGTTACGATCTGTTACTTGATTCGCCAGACTCCGAAGTTATCAACACCTCTTCTCGTCGCTATATTGAAACGCTTCTGAAAGAGCATGTATCGGGTCGGCTAAAGGTAGCTCCGGAGCATACCGAAAAAAATATTTTGCAGATTATGCGTAAGCCTCCCTTTGAGGTATTTGAACGGTTTAAAAGAATATTTGACCGCATCAGTTCAGACAATAATATAAATGAGCAATTAATACCTTATTTTATCTCAAGCCATCCGGGTTGTACGGCAATCGACATGGTTGAACTTGCTATCAAGACTAAAAAAATGAACTTTCACCTCGAACAGGTGCAGGATTTCACGCCAACGCCTCTAACTTTGGCTACCGAAATTTTTTATACCGGATTTCATCCGTATACTTTAGAGAAAATCACGACTGCAAAAAGTCAGCAGGAAAAGCTATCTCAACGCCAGTTTTTCTTCTGGTATCTTCCGGAATACCGTCCTAAAATAACGCAATTTTTACGGAATATAAATCGCAATGATTTATTACACAGGCTTTTAGGCTAATTCAGTTAAAAAACAGTGGTTTTCCAAAAAAACAACCGAAAAATATAAAACTTGCCCAAACAGACATTTTTTCTCTCTTTCAAGACGATAAAAATATGACAAAGCTGTAATAAAAGACTGTATTGTCAAAAAAAAGTAGTCCGTTTTAGTCTTTTTAACGCGATTTTTATGCCTTGGAAATTTGATAATCGGTATGATTTCATAAAAACAAAAAGAATCGATTATCAGTCCGTTTTGCCGACTTCCGATGGCTGATTTTTTAGTTTCAATCGAAAAAGAGTAATAAAAAACGGCTGTTTTTCTGAAAATATTATCATATTGCGACTTTTCCCTTATCCACAATACGGCAAAAAAGTAAATTGCAGACAGAAACAGTTGCGCAAACAGAAAATAAGCAATGATTATTGGAAGAAGAAAAAACGCCGTTTTTGAAGAAAGACATAGAGCGAAACAGAAAAAAAATCCGAAAAGGCAAAGAAAGAAGAAAATATTTCCGAAAAAATTTTCCAAAAAACTGTAAGCTGTTAATAACTCAAAGCAGAAAGAACGACGCGAAAGGGCAAAAAAACAATACTTTCGGAGACCTGCCAAATCTCCAAAAGTATTGATAAACACGTTATTATACCAAAAGCAAATCAAAAATAGTCCAACAGATTACTTCGTCGTTCATCCTTATAATGACGAAACTCGGAAACGCTATGCCAATAAAGGACAGTCTGCCGTCATTGCGAGGAACGAAGCAATGACGGCAAGCGCAGCAGTTTCCTTCGTCATTCTTCCTGTTTGCTAAACTCGTTTAGTAATTTCCTCGCAATGACGTTTACCTCCTCCGTCATGTCGACCGGAGCGCAGCGCAGACATCTGTAATCCGATACCGCCTGCTTTATGCCTAAACAGATGTCTCTACTACGGTCGACATGACGGATACAGGAAGATTGACGGACAAGAAACGACAAA
>JAITPH010000035.1 GCA_031289515.1 Tannerella sp. | reverse complement strand
TAACGCGCCTGTTGCCTTATCAAAGGCGAACGCACTCACTGCCGACTTTTCATTGCCGGATTCATTGACGGCATATACAAATTTCCCGTCTTTCGAGATTGCCAGATATGACGGATTATCCGTTGCCGCCTGACCGAGCAGATCGGCTCTCAGGTCATCAATATCAAACCGATAAGCATAAATCCCCTCGCTCCCGCCGTTAGTATAAGTCCCGACCAGCATAGTAATTTCATGCGTTGCAAGATTATTTCCCATACCGCCATGTGAACGTGAAACCCCCAAATGACAAATCAACAAACATAATATCAGATAAATATATTTCATTTTTAATCGTTTTTTTAGCATAAAACAAAGTTTTCCGCCATACGCAACATCCTCACGTCATTGCAAAAAAGTCACTAAACAAGTTTAGCAAACAATAAGAATGACAAAAAAAACGCTACGCCTGCCGTCCGCGCTTGTCGTCTACGCCTGCCGTCCGCGCTTGTCGTCATTGCGAGGAACGAAGCAATCCAGTAAAACAGAGCGCTGGATTGCTCCGCAAGCTCGCAATGACGTATCCTATTCCGTCATGTCGACCGAAGCGACAAAGGAGCGTAGTGGAGACATCTGTTAGCCAACACGAGATGTCTCCACTACGGTCGACATGACACCCTTTCGTCATTTTTCCTTTTAGCTAAACAAGTTTAGCAACTTTCTCACAACGACAAGCAGCGGCATAACAACAAATGTAGTAAACTACAACCTCAAGCCTCCTCCCATTGTTTACGGAGAAGTTCTACAGCGGCAGCGGCAGAAGCATATCGGTCTTCAGCTTTGCTGCCACATTCAAAACTGACGTATTTATCGAAGCCTATCATCTTCAATCCGCGGAATCCTTCAACATAATTATCAGCCTCGCCGTCCTCGCCCGGTATCAACCGTCGTTTCCGGCTTGCTATATGCACGTGCTGAATATATTGACCGCCGGAAATGAACGCGCCCATATCGGACGTCTCTTCCGCCGTCATGTGCCAAAAATCGCCCAGACACGTAACGCCCGGATTGTTGATGTCGCGACAAATAGAAGCCGCATCGGCAACAAGACGCAGATAAAACGCTTCGCTACGGTTAAGAGGCTCAAGAATCACCGTCGTACCCTGCTCTACCGCAAATTTACCGAGTTCGTCAAACCATTTGCAAAGGAAATCGCGCGTTTCGGAAGTATGAGGCATACAAGGCTTCTGACTGTTGAACGCCGGAACAATTATAACGCCTGTCGAGCCTAATTTGCCCGCCGCCGTCAATATCTCCCGCATGGAATCCCGACATTCGTTGCGAACAGCCTCGTCTTCGGCAAGCATGAATCCTTTAAAACCGGCGCAAATAGCGCTGATTTTAATATCCCGACCGGTCAGAGCCTGTTTCAGTTCATCCACACGTCCCGACAAGCCGCCTCCGCCAACCTCAAGACCCACTACTCCATGTTTTTCCATGAAGTCGAGTTTCGTACTCAGAACATCGCCTCCGAGCGTCCATTCCTGAAAGGAAATGTTAAGTTCGGCATTCTCGCCGCAAGCGTCCGTCTTACAACAGTCGGCTTCGTCTTCTTTTTTGCCGCTCCCTACCGCTCCGCATGCCGATAACGACGCTAAAGCAGCGCTACCGAGCGACGCCTTGATGAAATTTCGTCTGTTAAAACTCATATCATTGTTTTATATAAGGTTTGCCTGAAATCGGAACCACAAATCCAGTCATGTCCATTTTCCCTATAAGGCTCAAATCCTTCGGCATCAAGTCAAGCGGAGCGGCAGTCATAGCTTCCCATGTTGTTGCGCCTCCGGTGTATGCCGATTCGCGTCCCATTATTGCAGCCATATTGGGAACAGCTATTTCCGAAGCCTGATCAATGGATTTCCCTGCACGAATGAGATTAATCCAGTTTACATGCTCAAGAGTATATGGGTCGGTTTGTTTGAAATTTGCTTTTTCGGTTTCAAAATCGTATTTCCATATTTCGTTCCCTGCCAAATCCTTTATTATCGCCTTATTACCGGCATCGGTATAAAGAGAACCTTTAGCTCCCTGTATAAATTCGCTTACGCTATCGGCGCAACCGTCAATCTGACGGCACATACTGTGCAGATGGATTCCGTTTTCCATTGTGAAATCAATGCTGAAATTATCATATTGATCTCCTGTAACGCGGCGTTGACGGGAACCGAAGCCTACGGCTTTTATGGGTTTAAGTCCTGAAAACCAAGTGAACACATCTATATTGTGTACATGCTGTTCAACGATATGATCGCCCGAAAGCCATTTCCAGTTTACCCAGTCGCGTATCATACATTCGCAGTCGCTCCATCCTGCCTGACGGTCTTTATGCCAGAGCTTGCCGCCGTTCCAGTATACATTGCCGCCGGTTATCTCGCCAATCGTACCTTCCATGACTTTCTTGTATGCTTCTACATAATTGCGTTGGTGACGGCGCTGGGTGCCTGTGATTACGCACAGATTCTTTGCCTGCGCCTGTCTTGCGGTAGCCACGATAAGCCTGTAACCTACCGGATCGACGCAAACAGGTTTTTCCAGGAACGAATGTTTGCCTTTTTCTGTCGCATACTGGAAATGTATGGGTCGGAAAGAGGGCGGCGTCGCGATTATCACAACATCTACTCCGCTGTCTATAACCTGTTTATACGCATCCAGTCCAATAAAACGTTTGTCTTCGGGAATGTCGATGTTTTTGTCTTTTTTCAACTTTGAAGCCAAACCGTCAAGACGATCTTTATACGTATCTCCCAAAGCCGTGATTGTTACCCCATTTGCTGCGTTCAGCCAATTGAAGGCAGCGCCGCTTCCGCGACCGCCGCAACCGATAACGCCTGCTTTCAGTTCTTTACCGTCGGTAGCCAAGTCCGGTAATTCGGGAACGTAATAACTTCCCGGCTCTTTAAGCGGCTTGTATACGATTTTATCACTTGAGGCGTTGCCGCCACTGCACGAAGTCGTCAAAAGGCTTCCTGTGCCAACCATTCCTGCTGCTCCGACCATTGCGGAACTTTTCAAAAATTCTCTTCTGTTAATACTGTTTTTGTTCATAATATCTAATTTATTGTTTATAAAAATCCTGTTTCACAAACGACCCTGAAACCAATGCCTTTGATGTCGGAATACCACCATATACTCTTTGGCTGCTGCGGGTCGGTTTTTAGCCATTCGTCATGGTAAGTCCTTGAACGTGAAGCGCATCGCACATCCGAAGCGTCCGACGAATACAACCCGCCGCGAACTACCCACTCCTCGCCTTCTGCGACAAACGGATCGGCGATATCTTCGTCCGTCATGCCGTAAGCGTCTGCCGAATACTTGTCTGCACAGTATTCCATGACGTTGCCGAGCATGTTTTTTAGTCCGAGCCTGTTCGGTTTGACTTTATCCGGCTCCTGCGTCCGGTTTCTGCTGTTTTTGCCGTATATCACATAGTCGCCTATCGTATCTGTCTTGGCATCAAACAATTTGCGCATAAAACCCTTATCCGAAAAATCTTTCGGGTTACCTGTAAAGAAATATGGCGTTTCTGTTCCGCCTCTTGCCGCATATTCCCATTCCGCCTCGGTCGGAAGTCGATATTTCCTGCCGGTTTTCAGCGATAGCCATTGACAAAAAGTTTCAGCCGCATAATGCGTCATGGTGATAGCCGGACGCGAGCCTTTTCCCCAGCCCTGATCGGGCGTTCCGAAAGGCGGCGTAGGTCCCGAAACTGCGTCCACATCGGGGCGGCTGTTATTGGCGTAAACCGTTTCGGGCGGCGTCCGTCCCTCGCTCATGGTACTCGAATAGAACGCCCAGTAAGCGTCCCATGTAACCTCCAGTTCCGCCATGAAAAACGAACTGACGGCGACGTTGCGGACAGGCGCTTCGTCTTCGCGGTGAAAAGGTTCTTTCCTGTCGCTTCCCATCCTGAAAGCGCCACCTTCAACGGCTATCATCTTGAATGAAACGTATGTTCCGGGCACTTGTTCCGTAAAATCCTCAAACGACGTCACCGCCGCAGCCGATCCGAATACCGGACCCGATGTATTTGCATCGCTCGACGTCGGCACTCCTGTAAGCCTTCCGTGTTTATATTCCGGATTATAGTGTCCGACGTCAAGATGACAGCTAATACACTGTAAATCAAGTTTTTTCTCGTTCGCCTCATAATATAGGTGAGCCGTTATGCCGTCGTCCGTAATTCCCTGCGGGAGCAGATTTTGGTGACATTCCTTACAGGATTCGTTAGAAACATGTTTTACGGCATATTCAAGTTCCGATTTCATTTCCCAATTGAAATCGGCGCTGTCTTTCACGAGATAGCCCCATACGTCCTTGACGCCAAGCCTCGCCTTTGCCGAATAATGCGACCATGTACGGCTTGAGGGCGGAAGATGACAATCTATGCAGTGCGTAACGACGCCGCTACCGTTATTGACGTGCGCCGACTGTTTCCAGCTTTGCGTGGCGTGGGGATGCACATGGCATTTCATGCAGGATTCATCGCTTGAATAATACACGGATATCTGATATCCGGAGATAAACAAAGCAAAACCAAACAGCAAACCGAGAAGAAATATCCGTTTTTTCTTCCCTTTTCTCTTATCATACCTTCTTAATCTATCAGTCTTACGCATCTTATCTGTCTTTTTGTCAAAAACATACTCTTATCCGAAAGGCGCTTCCTCTTGCGAAACCGTTTTTGCAACCTAAAGAATAGCCATACAAACGTTATGTTTCTCACAGTTCAAATTTGATTTTTACGATTAATTTTAAGTTCAGTCCACAAAAGTAATAGTTTCTTTTCGGAAATCAAAGCAAAAGTACAAAAAAAATATTATCTTTGCGCCGATTATGGAAGAAATATATGAAAATCAAATGATTCTCCGGACGGAAGATCTGGTTAAGAAATACCGTAACCGCACGGTTGTAAACCATGTTTCGGTCAATGTCAGACAGGGAGAAATAGTCGGTTTGCTCGGACCTAACGGCGCGGGCAAAACTACTACTTTTTATATGACCGTAGGGCTTGTAACGCCTAATAACGGAAAAATTTTCCTGAACGAACTCGATATTACCGACTTCCCTGTTTATAAGCGGGCGCGCAAAGGTATCGGCTATCTGGCGCAGGAAGCGTCGATCTTCAGAAAAATGACCGTAGAAAATAATTTGAGAGCCGTTCTCGAAATGACCGACAAACCCAAAGATTATCAGAAAGACAAGATGGAGAGCCTGATTGAAGAATTTGGCTTGCAGAAAGTGCGGCACAATCTCGGAGACCGACTTTCGGGCGGCGAGCGTCGACGCGCCGAAATAGCGCGTTGTCTGGCTATCGACCCGAAATTCATAATGCTGGACGAGCCGTTTGCCGGCGTCGATCCTATTGCCGTTCAGGACATTCAGACCATTGTCGGACGGCTTAAACATAAGAATATCGGCATCCTCATAACCGACCATAACGTGCACGAAACGCTAAGCATCACCGACCGCGCTTATCTCTTGTTTGAAGGAAAAGTTTTGTTTCAGGGCACTGCCGAAGAACTTTCGTCGAACGCCATAGTCCGCGAAAAATATCTCGGTCGCGACTTTGAACTCCGAAAGAAAAATATCTGAACTTTTTACGGCAACGGCGACGACGGCGGCAACTGCGGCGACGGTAGCGGCGGCGAAGCGATGCGTTTCATTGCCTTTGCGCAAAAGTAAAACAGTATAAGTCCGGCCGACGCCGACAATCCCATCGTCCATAAATCCGTCGACGTAACCTCCTCGCCCATTAGCGTAGCGCCTTCGGACGAATCACCCGGAAATCCGCAATATAAGAAAACGACATTCATAGCATTGTTCAGGAAATGGGCAAACATCGGTATCAAAATACTCCTGCCCCAAAGCAAGAGATATCCGAGGAACGCTCCTAACAGCATACGGGGTACGAATCCGTCGAATTGTAAATGTATTGCGCTGAAAATCAATGCCACAATCCATATTGCAGCATGCTGGTTTCTCTTTTTTCCGCCTATTATCGACAACAGGATGCCGCGAAAAAAAAGCTCCTCCGACAGCCCTGCCATCACGGCTATGGTAAAAAAGTTGATAATAAGCGGAATAACGCCTTTTTCGGAAATAAGATTTTGAATTATCTCGCCGACGTCTTTGTCGTTTTGCTTCATATAATCCTCTATCGGAGCCATAAACTCAGGCAGATGAACTCTTGAATTTAGATACTCGGTCAAATTTATGGTCGGAATTATCAAAACGAACATGACAATGGAAAGAAGGATGATTCTAAAATCCGTCACTTTCCTTATCGACAGGAAGTTACGTGGTTGCCGACTGCACAAATAAGCCATAACAAGAGCAGGCGCAATGAAGGTGAAAATATCCGAAACAAGGAAATTAGCGTGTGTCTGATAAAAATCGGAAGCCAAGTCGCCGAACTCGACGCCCGAAATAGCCGAAAATATTGTGAGGCAGATCGAGCCGACACAAACCGAGACCACAACCAACAACAACAATATCAAAATTTTAACCCCCGCCGAGCGGCTTTCAAAGATACCTTTCATAGTCAAAATCAATGTTAAAAAAAACTTCTGCCCACTGACAACAGGCAGAAGTCTCCAAAATTATTGAATAAAAAAACATTTTCTTACTTTCTGGGTAAAGCTTCTTTAACGACCATACGGCGTCCTTCAAGCTCTTTTTCATTCAATTCTCCAATTGCTTTCCTTGCATCGCCGTCATCCGGCATATCAACGAAAGCATAGCCTTTGGAGCGACCGGTTTCGCGGTCTTTAACCAATTTGACGGAATCAACCTCTCCAAATTGTTCCAGTACGGATTTCAAATCATTTTCCCCAACATGATAGTTCAGGTTTCCTACATAGATATTCATAAAATAAAAATTAAAAAATAAATAATACGCTGCAAAGGAACGGATTTATTTTCGATAAACAATCTTTTTTTCAAGAAAAATCAAAAAAAAATCATTTGAACTCATCCCACAGAGCGGAATGAATGACCTTTTTGGTCGAATCGGCGAGTTCCTGCAACGTCTCTTTGTCCGATTCGCCTTTCTCCGACGGCGTAATAGACCGATGTACGGTCATCTCTATTCTATGCGGACGAATATTCCACGAGCCGCTCGGCAAGACCTTATACGGTCCGTTGAGCGTAATGGGTATGATCGGCAGAGTTTGCTCGACCGCAATCTGATATGCGCCTTTTTTGAAGCGTCCCAGATGACCGTCCTGCGAACGCGAGCCTTCGGGGAAAACCGTCAGAGAATTTCCGTTTGTCAGCTTGCGCCCCGCTTCTATCACGCTTTTCTGCGCCGCTCTGGCCGTCGAACTGTCTACGAATATGAATCCCGCCTTCCGACACGCGAAGCCTACAAACGGAATTTTGCCGAGTCCCTTCTTCATCATCCATTTTATCGGAACGCCGAGATAACCGTAGATCAGGAATATGTCATAAGCTCCCTGATGATTGGATACGAAAACGTATGACTGCCCTTTTCGGATATTCTCCCTGCCTTTTACCCTGACAGGACAAAAAGTCACGGCGCATGCAATTCGCGCCCAGATCATTCCGGGATAATACGAGAAAAAACGCTCTCCGCCCAACGAACAACCTACTATGACGACTGTCGCCGTCACTACCGTACATACTGCAAAAAAAGGTATTGCAATAAGCCAAAAGTATACTTTATACAAGATATTCAACATAGTTTCTGTCTTTAATTCTTCGCAAAAATAAGAGGAATTTCGGATATATTTATAATTTTTCCGCCAAAAAATTTTTCAAATCGATTTATTTTTCTTTCATTTGTAGCAAAAATAAGGATTCAAAATTTAAAAAATTGATACAATGAACACATTATTAAAAAGTTTGGGAGCTATAATTCTCTTGATTGGAGTAGCTGTATTGGCTATTCCCGCGTTTACGACTACGAGAAGCAACACTGTACTTGCCATCGGTTTATTCGCCGTAATCTTGGGATTCATTTTGCATATACTCCTCAACAGGAAATTCGAGTAATAGCGCTCCCGACACGCTATTCCAGCGCCTCGTAAAGAACGTCCTGTATGCGCGTTCTTATATCTAAAGCCGACAGTTTGGAGTTAGTGCGGGTTGGGTATGTCCTGTTACTCAGGAAGATGAAGATCATATTGTTCGACGGATCAATCCAAAAGCATGTGCCGGTATATCCGGTGTGTCCGTAAACGACTTGCGGCGCCAATATGCCGCATGGCGATTTCGACGTGCTTTTGATATCCGGCTTGTCGAAGCCCAACCCGCGACGGCTCGCAGGTGATTTGCTGCCGGTAAACAGCTTGCTTGTCTTTGTCGAGATGTATCGCTCGCCTCCGTATGTTCCGTCATTCAGGTACAACTGCGCTATTTTCGCCAAGTCTCCAGCCGTCGAAAACAGTCCCGCGTTGCCCGAAACTCCGCCCTGAAAAGCGGCTGCTTCGTCGTGAACGTATCCGCGTATGACATTGCGCTTGAGGAAAAGGTCGTTTTCGGTAGGCGCAATGAGCAAAGTATCCATCTTCCTCAACGGATTGTACGTCATCGAAGACGCTCCGATACGGCTGAAAAAGTATTCGTCCAGCAGTTTGTCGATTGGCATGCCCGCTTGTTTCTCTATCATCATCTTGAGCAGAATGAAATTGATGCAACTGTAAGTATATTTGCCCGACGCCGTCATCTTTGCCCTCTTAATCCCCGCAATGATGCTGTCGCCGGCGAAGTCGTCGCTCAGAAAGAAGTTGCGACCGGCCTCGACGTTGAAACCTTGCTTTCTTTTGCTTGAAACGAGGTCTGTATAATACTTGAAATTTGCGTTCGCATATCTGTTTGCATCAACCCTGACCGAATGATTATTGTCTTTCCGGCTGCTGTACAGAACGCCTGCGAAACTTTTCCTGTTAATCGCCTGCTCGTAAAAAGGTATGACTGCCGGTAATCCGGATTGATGGAACAGCATGTCGCGTATTATAATCCCCTGCTTGTCTGTTCCTTTCAGCTCCGGAACGAAATCGGATATTTTGTTTGTCAGGGTATAATTGCCTTCGTCGTACGATTTCATCATGGCAAGAAGCGTTCCGGTCGCCTTCGTTACCGATGCGAGGTCGTATACGGTATTCTCCGTCACCTCTTTCTTCTTCGTATAGTCGTAATACCCGAACGACTTGTTGTATATTATCATTCCGTCTTTGGCTACAATGACCCTGCAACCCGGATATGCTTCTTTTTCCAATCCCTCGCGTACAATAACATCTATCTCACGGAGTTTAACAGGGTCGAAGCCGACTTCTTCGGGTTTATGAAATCCTAATCGCGTCTTTTCGGTCTTGATACCTGTTCCGGCAGGGTACATAGCGGATATGCTGACTGATAATGAGCCTTTTGCCGAAATACCGCCGAAAATTGCCTGCGCTGCGAAACTCTCCGCATAAATCGTCGGCTCGTAGGCTACTACTATTGAACCGGCATTTGAGACTGTTGTCGCAAATTCCGCGCATTTATACGGAACAGTGAAAAAGACTAATATCATCTCTTTTTTTGAGGCAAGTCCGGCAAGTTCGCGGCTCTCCTGTGTCCTTTCGCTATGTATACTGCTTATTATCAGGTCATAATTATACAAACGGTCGTATATTCTCTTCTTTTCCTTTTCGTCCGTATTTCTCGTAATATTGTAACAATCAACCTTATCGTATCTCTTTAAGACTAAATGAAATTCGTTGTTAACATCGCCGTCGAACGAAACTGCGGCGATACGTTTCTTGTCCAATTGCTTCAGCGGGATGAGTTCGGATTTGTTTTTCACGATGGCAATGGCTTCGGCGTTCAGTTTTGCGTTCAACCGGTCTGCGTATGGAGTATTCAGGCGGGCATTCAAATTTGCCGTCGGGATTGGACTGAATTTGTTCAGACCGGCGATATATTTATAGCATAATATTCTGCGGCAATGCCTGTCTATTTCAGTCATTTGCAGCGCTTTACTCGCAACGGCTTTTTTTACCGCTTCGATCTCCATTTCCGGATTTTCGGGTCCGAGTACGACGTCGTTACCGGCTTTCAGCGCCATTACTGCTATGCTTTCGTTTTTACCGACAACAGCGCCCTTCATTGCAAGTCCGTCGGTGAAACACAGTCCGCGAAATCCCATTTTGTCGCGCAGCAGCTCGGTGACTACTTCGCGCGAAAAAGAACTTGGACGTCCCTTCGTGCCTAACGCCGGAACGTCGAGATGTCCGACCATAACGCCGGAAAAGCCGCTTTTGATGTACCTGTTAAACGGATAAAGCTCGACGTCGAGCAATCGTTCGATCGGATGGTTGATGGTCGGCAGCGCCTTGTGCGAATCGCTTTGAGTATCGCCGTGTCCGGGAAAATGTTTGGCTACCGAGACGATGCCTGCTTTTTCTATTCCGCGCGCGTAGGCTATGGCTTTGCGCGTCACGTTGTCCGGCTTCTCGCCGAAAGAACGTATTCCAATCACAGGATTTGCCGAATTGCAGTTCACATCCATATCCGGCGCAAAATTGATGTGTATCCCCATTTCCTTGCATTGGCGACCGACTTCTTCGCCGTACTGTTCTATCAGCGAGAGGTCGGATATTGCCCCAAGCATCATGTTTTTCGGGAAGCGCGTCGTATTGCTCAACCGCATCGACAGTCCCCATTCGCCGTCGAGAGCTACTAATAAAGGCACGCGGGCGGCTTTCTGCAATCTGTTTGTCACATTGACCTGCGCCTCCGGAACGCCGCGCTGAAACAGGACGCCGCCAATTTTGCCGTTTTCTACAAGGTTTGTCAGCCTGTTGAGATTTTTCGTTTCCATCACTGGCGATGCGATAACCATAAACAGCTGACCGATACGTTCTTCGTTGCTCAAACGATCGAAAACGGAGTCTACCCAATGATACATTTTCTCCTCGTCTACCGAAGAATACAGGTTGGGTTGCGTTTGAGCATACATATTGATGTACGCGAACAATAATAACGATATGAATAAAAAATACTTTCGAGTCATGATTCTACAACTAAAATTCGATGCAAAAATAACTTTTTTTTCTTGAATACAAGGATAGATTTGAAAATGTTTTAC
>JAITPH010000020.1 GCA_031289515.1 Tannerella sp. | reverse complement strand
CGCAATGACGGTTACCTCCACCGTCATGTCGACCGGAGCGCAGCGCAGTGGGAACATAAAAAGATGAACTATTTCATAGATGACATGATTTCCGGTTTGCTGTTCAATCCGCAGTATCAAAGCATGAGCAAAGCGATAGCCTTGATATCGGCGGAGAAAGTTGTTGAACAGCGAAAGCAAATATTGGATTTCATCGCATCCGTCGGAAGAAGCCGGTCGCCTCAAATCAATCATAGAAAAGATGGAGGATGTCGACAACCCATTAGTGATGATTGTGACGTTGAACGCTGCGGCGAGGATTGTCCGTATGACTTTTGGGAAGCGGAAAGGATAAAAGCCGTTGCGGATTTTGGCGATTGACAAAACATTGTTACATTTGCATGTTCAAAACGCAAGAGCTGATGAAGGGTTACCCTCATTGCCGACAACTTGAACGGATGGATTGCAGACGGAAAACGTCGTTGCAAGCGATTAATTGACTAATAATATAAACAACAACTATGAGCCTCTCAATAAAAGAAGCCGGCGAAAACGACAGCCCTCTAATCCGCGAACTCGCTTCACGGATTTGGGAGCATACTTACAGGGCGATTCTCTCGAAAGAACAGTTAGGCTATATGTTCGAGATGATGTATTCCGTCGAACATATAATCCGGCAGATGACGGAATTGCATCACCGGTATTTTATAGTCTGCGCCGACAGCGAGCCTGTAGGCTATCTCTCGATCGAAAAAGAGACGGACGATAAATATATCTTCCAGAAAATATACGTCGTGCCCGAATTTCACGGCAAAGGCGTCGGCGGCTACCTCTTCAAACAGGGCGTAGAATATCTGAAAACCGTCGCACTCGCGCCTTTCACCGTCGAACTGTACGTCAATCGCGCAAATCCGTCGGTCGGTTTTTACGAGCATCTTGGCATGAAAAAAACGGCTACGCGCGACTATGATATCGGCAACGGCTTTTTTATGAACGATTTTATTATGACCATTATAATTGAATGAACTTTTTAGAATATTTCGCTATGAAGAATTTTTTATTTGAAACATTATTGATGACTGTTTTCGCAACGGCAACAGCCAGTTCGGAAAACAACAGTCAGTCCGGAGTAACGCAACAGGAGATAAAAACAGGGTGGACTTTCAAGCAGGCAAGAGGAAACAACGCCTATCCGGCCACCGTTCCGGGCGTCATTCATACCGACCTTTTGGCAAACGGTCTTATCGAAGATCCGTTTTTCAGGCTCAACGAAAGAGGCGTGCAATGGGTCGACAAGGAAGACTGGATATACCAAACTGCCGTTACGGTCGCGCCGGAAGTCTTCAACAAGGAAAATATAGAACTGCATTTCAAGGGACTGGATACTTATGCCGACGTCTTCCTCAACGACAGCCTTATACTCAAAACGAACAATATGTTCCGCGAATGGCGCGTCGATGTGAAAAGGCTTTTGAAACAGGAAAACAACGAGTTGCGCATCTATTTCCATTCTCCGGTAAAAATAGACATGCCGAAATTCGATGCGATAAAATATCCTCTCGAAGCGGGTAACGACCAGTCGCAAAATGGCGGCGTATTCGACAAAAAAGTCAGCGTTTTCGCTCGTAAAGCCGGTTACCACTATGGTTGGGATTGGGGCCCGCGCCTCGTCACAAGCGGAATTTGGCGACCGGTCTGTCTCGAAGGCTGGAACAATGCGCGGATTAACAGCATCTATTATTTACAGGAAAATATTAACGCCAAACGCGCTCAAATAAAAGCTGTCGCCGACATTATCGCCGACAGGGACGGTTTGGCTACGCTCGCGGTCGCGGCCGAAGGCGTCAAAACAGGCTGGACAAAAACCGTCAATGTCCGGAAAGGAACAAACAAAATAGAAATTCCGATAACGATAAACAAGCCGAAACTGTGGTGGACAAACGGATTGGGCGAGCCTTTCCGATATCCTTTCACGGCTACGCTCGAAATGAACGGCTCGTCCGACAGCCGCACGGAAAAACTCGGACTTAGAAGTCTAAAGGTAATACGCGACAAGGACGCCGACGGAACTGCGTTTTATTTCCGGCTGAACGGCGTCAATGTCTTTGCAAAAGGCGCCAATTACATTCCGCAGGACAACTTCCTGCCGCGCGTGACGCCCGAACGCCACAAGAAAACCATCCTCGACGCCGTAAATGCGAATATGAACATGCTTCGCGTCTGGGGCGGCGGCGTTTACGAAGACGATGTTTTTTATGACTTGTGCGATGAATACGGGATTCTTATATGGCAGGACTTCATGTTTGCTTGCAGTACTTATCCGATGAATCCCGAAATGCTCGAAAATATCCGTCTGGAAGCTATCGACAATGTCGTTCGTCTTCGCAATCATCCCTGTATCGCCATCTGGTGCGGCAATAACGAAAATCATACCGCATGGTTTAACTGGGGCTGGATGCCTGCATACAAAAGACTTGGCGTACTCGACGAACTGCGAAAGGATTACAAGGACGTTTTTCATGCCGTCCTGCCTGAAGTCGTCGCCGAATACGACCCCGCAGGATTCTACTGGCCATCGTCGCCTTACGGCGGCGATCCGGATGCAAAATGCGAAAGCGGCCAGCCGAACTGGAATCCTAACGGCGACGCGCATTACTGGGGCGTATGGCACGCTAAAGATTCCATCGCAAACTACAATATTATCCGCGCCCGCTTCTTCTCGGAATACGGCTTCCAGTCTTTCCCCGAATATCAGTCCGTTTTGAAATATGCTCCCGAAAAAATCGACCATGACATTTATTCCGAAGTAATGATGTCGCATCAACGCGGAGGCGCTCACGCAAACGGTTTGATAGAGTGGTATCTGCTCAACGAATACCGCAAACCTAAAGATTTTCAATCGCTTTTGTATATGGGACAACTGTTGCAGGGCGACGCCATCCGCACTGCAATGGAGGCTCACCGGCGCGATATGCCTTATTGCATGGGGTCTCTGTTTTGGCAACATAACGACTGCTGGCCTGTCGCTTCGTGGTCGAGCCGCGACTACTACGGACGCTGGAAAGCGCAACATTATTTCACTAAAAAGGCTTATGAAAATATTCTCGTCTCGCCTATTGCAAAAGATGGCAGATTAGATGTTTACGTCGTTTCCGACCTCTTGAAATCTATCGGCGGGACTTTGACCGTTCGCGTAATGGACATGAAAGGCAAGGTATTGTTCGTTTCCGAAAAGGCAGTCGCGATACCGGCAAATACAAGTCGCCCGCAATTTTCCGCCGCAATAAATGAAATACTCGGCAACAAGCAGCCTGACGAAGTGGTAATAAATGCAAAATTTACCGAAAAGGGAGGAAATTCATCTGCATCCAACAACTATTTCCTGACCAGATATAAAGAGATAGATTTCCCGAAAGCTACAATTACGAAGACGATTGTCGCCGCCGATAACGGATTCGACGTCACATTGGCAAGCGACGTCTTTGCGCGCGGAGTATTTCTAAGCGTCGAGGGTACGGACAACTTCTTTTCGGATAATTACTTCGACCTACTGCCCGGCGAGCCGAAAACAATCCGCGTCTCGACCAACCTGAGTAAAGCCGAGTTCGGAAAGCAATTGGAAACTGTAAGTATAAGCGACGCTTATTGAAAAAAGATTTTTTGCGTCCAGCCGGAGCTGCCTGTAACTATCAGGACGCCGGACGGATACGATGAAGCGTCGCGCACATAGTCGTAACCTGTCTTGCGGAATTTGTCAATCAACGCGCCGGTCACCGAATAAACGCTTACAACTTCGTTTGCAGCCTCGCTTTTTATTACCAGACTGCCTTGCGATATAGATATTTTTGACGAGTTGTCAATAACATCTATATGGTCGTTATCAACATACTGATTAAGCAGATTAAGCAGCAACGGAGACTCGCCGATGTATTGAGGACCCCAGGAAAGACCATACGGAGTCGGCTCGTCGAACATGTCGATTACGCACAGTACCGGCAATAAAACGTTCTCTGTAGGCAATCCTACAAGAAAACTTCTAACTTCAGGCGTACTTTGGGTATATTTATCACATTCGGAAAGCCATAACACATAGTTTTCATCTACAATCGATTTAATCGGTTCATGACCGATATTACTCTCCGTTGCTTGACTATATCTACAAGTAAACCTACCCCAAAGCAACAATACTTGCTTGCCCTGAGCACGCGCCGAATCCAAAGCTTCGGATTTCCTCAGATACCATTTCATACCTTCGATTATCGTGTCATTCTGCGCCTTTAACGCTGATGCAGCCGACGACATTACGATTATCGCACAAATTAAAACTACTACCTTTCTCATAACATTTTTTCTAAATTGATATATACAGCCTGCAAAGTTACTGCTTTTTATTTTAATAATCACAAATTTACCGCAAAAAAAAAGTAAGCGCCTTAAAAGACGCCTACTTCGACACAACTAAACAATCTTTATCATCTTCTGCCGGAACGGCTGTTTTCTGTTCCGCCCGACCTTCCATTATTTGCGGAGCGGTCTGTTTTCGTCTCGTTTTTGCGTGAATTGCTGCCGGCTGATGTATCCTTACTTTCCGTACGACTGCTACGGACGTTTTCTGTCGAACTCTCGCTTTTCTTTTCAGCGCTTCTGCTTGCCGTCGGAGTGGCGCTTCGCGTGTTTTCGCTTCTTCTTGCATTATCTTTTGCTGCATTATCGCTGCGCGAGTCTCCGCTATTGCTGCGGGCGCTTGTGGCGGGGCTTCGGCTATCGTCGTTGCTGCGAGGACTTGTAGTTGCGCTTCGGTTGTCGCCGCTGCGGGCGCTTGTGGCGGCGCTTCGATTCAAGTCGTTTCGCGAACTGCGGGTGTCTGAAACTCCCCTGCCATTCTGACCGTTTGTCGGACGAGCGTTTTCATTTATACGTCCGTTCCTGCTGTTCGTCGAGAAGTTGCGGCTTTGCGGACGTCCGTTGTCCTTCGGCATGTAGCGCGGCTCAACCCATCCGTGAAAATTGTTTCTCGCACGATTGTAACGACGGTCTGTCATGTAGTAAATCGACATCTGGTTGTAGTTGTTACAATACCCTGAATACAAGTGCCTGTGCCGTACATTGTATTTCCACGGATAGAAAATGTTGTTCAAAACGACTTTGTAAAGCGAATAAAAATCATAGTAACTGTACGCAACAGGCAAATAAATACTTGAAATCCAACGACCTCTGCTATTGTAATAAAACAACTTGTTGATAACGTCATAGTAAATATCTATCTCAGGAATGTAATAGTATTCGGCATAATCGTATCCGGACGGCCCCCATGCAGGCTGAATGTCTATATTGATGCTAATTCGTACCTCTGCATCTGCGTTGTTGATATTGAGCATCCCAATCATCAACCCTAAACCTAAAACTAATAATAACTTTTTCATAGCTGTAAATTTTTAAAACGTAAATAATAAGGCTTTGTAAATCTCTCTTTTCGATTAGACAGAAAAAGTTTGCAGAGGTTTAATGCAATGCGAATCATAAAAAATGTATATATTTGCGCCCTTTATGACGGCTATTAATCGCTCTGTAAAAAATGAAACAAAAAATAATCATCATAGGCGGAGGCGCATCCGGATTTTTTCTTGCGGCAAACCTTGATTCAGACAGTCAGGACGTACTTGTCGTGGAGCAGGCAGTTCGCCCGATGCAGAAAGTGAAAGTATCCGGCGGCGGCAGATGCAATCTTACCCACGCCTGCTTCGACCCGCATGAATTGGTCAAATTCTACCCGCGAGGCTCGAAAGAACTGATTAGCGTTTTTACGCGATTCCAACCGGCTGACACTATCAAATGGTTTGAAAATAAAGGTGTTCGGCTCTATACCGACGATGACGGCTGCATTTTTCCGTCTACCGATTCGTCACAGACTATTATCGATGTCTTGTTGCATGAATCCTCAAAAAACGGCGTCAAAACGCTGTATAATGCTGATGTGGTTGATATTTCCGTCGCCGGTAACGGCTTCCTGATTCAAACAGACAGGGGCGATTATAACTGTGATATTCCGGTAATTACGACCGGCAGCTCAAGAAAGATGTGGTCTATCCTCAAACGTTTGGGACATAATATCATCCCTCCTGTTCCAAGCCTTTTCTCTTTCAATTGCAAGGACGATTTGTTACGCAGCCTTGCAGGGACGACTTTTGAGAATGTGGAAATAAGCATTCCCAATCTGAAAATCAGGCAGTCAGGCATTTTACTTGTTACTCATCGCGGCTTGAGCGGCCCGGCTGTCCTGAAAATTTCGGCTTTCGGCGCACGTTTCCTCAATTCTCTGAACTATGACTTTGACGTCCGCATAAATTGGATTTCGTCCAATCTCGCCGATACTGTCGGACTTCTAAAAGAACAGAAAGCGCTCAATCCCAAAAAGCATCTGTATTCGTCCAATATCGAACTTGTTACTTCAAACTTCTGGAAGAATCTGTTGCAAAAAGCCGGAATCGGAGACAAATTTTGGGCTGACGCAGGCAATAACGATATTGCCAAAATTGCAGATATTCTGACCGATACGCATCTTCACATCTCCGGCAGAAATGTTTTAAAGGAAGAATTTGTAACTGCCGGCGGCGTCGATTTGAAGGAAGTGGACTTCAAAACCATGCAATCGAAGCTGATACCAAATCTGTATTTTGCAGGCGAAGTACTCGACATAGACGGCTTGACCGGCGGCTTCAATTTCCAAGCCTGCTGGAGCGAAGCTCACATAATCGCCAAACAACTTACTACCTGAGCGCAATCTTTCCGTCATTGCGAGAAAATTACTAAACGAGTTTAGCAAACAGGAAGAATGACGAAGCAAAACGGCTTCGCTTGCCGTCTGCGCTTGTCGTCATTGCGAGGAACAAAGCAATCCAGATATACAGGGCGCCGGATTGCTTCGTTCCTCGCAATGACGGCAGACTGTCCTTTATTGGCAAGCGTTTCCGAGTTTCACCATTATAAGGAACGAAGCAGACTATCCTTTATTGGCAAAGCATTTGCGTGTTTTCGTCATTATAAGAAGCCGCCCCGCTACGCGGGCAAAATAAGGAACGAAGCAAACCTTACCAACAATCAATGATATAATCCGGAATAAACAGCCTTTGTCAAGGTAAGATCGCTATCGTCGCAATTATATTCCCAATACATCAGTCCGCGCAATCCATTGGCTATTATATAATTACATTTAAAAGCAATCGAAGCGCTGTCTTCGTAGCACAAAACCAACTTTCCCTCATCATTAGTCATATAAGGAATCTTTGCGACGTCGTCCCATTGCTTACTGTACTTTTCGAGCTTTATAATATCCTTATAGTCAATAAAATCAGGAAGTCCGTCCGTGCCATGTCCGTAGAAAGGCAAACCCAAAACAAGTTTATCGGCAGGAACGCCCGCTTTCAAATGCGCCTCAACAGCTTCAGCCGAAGTGATGCGCCCAGAATGTTCGGAGCGAAACAGTCCCGAATGATGATGCGGCGGTCGCGCCACGTCGTAAGCCATGATATTGACCAAATCTATGTAAGGATCGATAGCCCTGAAATCCACATGCTTTGCATCGGCGATGGTAGCCAGCGTCAGCATTTTTTCTTTTCCTATCGCCTGCCGGATATCCTTCATCAACAGCGAGAAGTTGTCGACGTCGTCGGGCGAAGACGAAATGCCGGCTGCCGAACTCGACGGATATTCCCAATCCATATCAATACCGTCAAGTCCAAACTCGTCTATAACCCGCCTGCAATCTTCGGCAAACGATTTCCGGGTAGCCTCGCTCGAAGCCATCTCGCTAAACCCGCCGCTCGTCCAACCGCCGATAGAAAGCAGTACTTTCAACGATTTATTCTTGGCTTTAAGCCCCACGATTTCCTTCAATCGCTCTTCTCTCGAAATGACAATGCCGTTAAAAGTCTTGTTTACATGCCCGAAAGCAAAATTTATATGCGTCATAAGCGACGGATCGGGAAGCCCGCGACCATTCCCTGTAACGTATGCCAATACAACCTTTTCCGAACATTTGTCAGCGCCGACAGTTGAACACGACACGCTCAGAAATGCGAATAATAAAAACAGTAAATTTTTCATATTGATGCGTTTTAAAGCCGCAATATTAGTCATTTTTTTTCATAATCAGCACGAATTTTCCGTTTTTTTTGTCATTCACAAACCCGACTGTCATATTGTCATGTTTTGCGACAAAAATTTCGATTCTGTTTTCATTTTCTTTTTTGGCACATTATTTGTCATAATGTTTGCGTATTCCTGCGAAAAGCGGGATTCGGACATTTGAAATCAGTAACAATTAAAATAAAATAGAAATGGGAAAAATTATTGGTATAGACTTAGGAACAACAAATTCGTGCGTTTCCGTTTTGGAAGGCAACGAACCTGTGGTAATAGCAAACAGCGAAGGAAAGAGAACTACGCCTTCGATAGTAGCTTTTGTTGACGGGGGAGAACGTAAGGTTGGAGATCCTGCAAAACGTCAGGCTATTACTAACCCTAAAAAAACTATCTTCTCTATCAAGCGCTTTATGGGAGAAACTTTCGATAAAGTACAAAAAGAAGTAAACCGCGTACCGTACAGCGTTGTACGCGGAGATAACAACACTCCGCGCGTAGATATCGACGGCCGTCTTTATACTCCGCAGGAAATATCGGCAATGGTGCTTCAAAAGATGAAAAAGACTGCGGAAGACTATCTCGGCCAGGAAGTTACGGAAGCCGTCATCACCGTTCCCGCTTATTTCAGCGATTCGCAACGTCAGGCGACGAAAGAAGCGGGCGAGATTGCCGGAATGACGGTCAGACGTATTGTGAACGAGCCGACGGCCGCTTCACTTGCCTACGGTCTCGACAAGTCGAATAAAGACATGAAAATCGCCGTGTTCGACCTCGGTGGCGGCACTTTCGATATCTCTATCCTCGAACTTGGCGGCGGCGTTTTTGAAGTGAAATCTACGAACGGCGATACCCATCTGGGCGGCGACGACTTCGACCATGTCATAATCGACTGGCTTGCGGAAGAATTTAAAGCTGCCGAAGGCGTCGACCTGAAAGCCGATGCGATAGCTTTACAAAGATTGAAAGAGGCTGCCGAAAAAGCCAAGATAGAACTGTCTTCTTCCATGCAAACGGAAATAAACCTGCCTTACATAACCGCTAATGCTACGGGTCCGAAACATCTTGTAAAGACTTTGACGCGGGCGAAATTTGAACAACTGGCGGACAAATTGATTCAGGCTTGTCTTGAGCCTTGCAAGAAAGCGCTGTCCGACGCAGGATTCTCTACATCCGACGTCGACGAAGTGATTCTTGTTGGCGGCTCTACTCGTATTCCGGCTATTCAGCAATTAGTGGAGAAATTCTTCGGCAAAGCGCCTTCAAAAGGAGTAAATCCCGACGAGGTTGTTGCCGTAGGCGCTGCTATTCAGGGCGGCATACTGTCAGGTGATGTTAAAGACGTTGTCCTTCTCGACGTTACGCCTCTCTCTCTCGGCATCGAAACTATGGGCGGAGTGATGACGCGCCTGATTGACTCAAATACGACCATCCCGACAAAGAAGTCGGAATTATTTACAACCGCGGCCGACAATCAGCCGTCCGTCGAAATACACGTTCTTCAGGGCGAACGCTCGCTGGCACGCGATAACAAGACTATCGGACGCTTCCACCTCGACGGCATCCCTTCTGCAGCGCGTGGAGTTCCACAAATCGAAGTGATTTTCGATATCGATGCAAACGGCATCCTCAATGTGTCGGCAAAAGATAAAGGCACCGGCAAGGTACAAAGTATCAGAATAGAAGCATCGAGCGGACTGAGCGACGACGAAGTGAAACGCATGAAAGATGAAGCTGCCGCAAATGCCGAAGCCGACAAGAAAGAAAAAGAACGCATCGACAAACTCAATCTCGCCGACAGCACTATCTTCCGGACAGAAAAGCAGTTGAAAGACCTTGGAGACAAACTTCCGGCAGACAAGAAATCGCAAATCGAGGCTGCACTGGAAAAACTGAAGGACGCCCACAAAGCGCAGGACATAGCTGCTATCGACGCATCAACGGCAGAACTGAACAGCATATTCCAAGCCGCAAGTCAGGACTTGTATAACGCTCAAGCGCAGGCAAACGCAGGCGGCGGCGCACAAAATCCGTTTGACAACTTCCCCGGCGGAGATCCGTTTGCCAACGGAAAAGCCAATCAGGGAAATGCCGAACAGAACCCCCCAAAAGACGGCGGCGTAACAGACGTTGATTTTGAGGAAGTGAAGTAATTCAATTACGAAAAAGAGGAGGTGTCAAAAGCCCGCGCACAATCGTCATTGCTTCGCCCTTTGGGTTTGCGATGACGATTGTACGCGGGCTTTTGACATACCTTTTTATCGTTTTTTTTTGAAATCATGCTATTAAAAAGAAGAAACTCGAACTGCGAACGGTAGAAAACGCCCGCGAG
>JAITPH010000013.1 GCA_031289515.1 Tannerella sp. | reverse complement strand
ATCTTGAAGCATTTCTACTCCGGATGTAGACGGACGACATGACACGACAGAACGTAATGACGGCGACCCAACCGGCGCGCCGGATTTCTTCCTGCAAGTTGCAGCGACAAAACCGGCGCGCCGGTTTCCTTCCTGCAAGTTGCAGCGGCAAAACCGGTGCGCCGGTTTTCTTCCCGCAAGTTAAACAGATGTCTCCACTGCGCGTCGCTTCGGTCGACATGACAGGGATGGGCGCTTTGGTCGACATGACCGGAGGGAGACGGGACAGGGCGCTCCGGTAGACATGACGGAACAGGATACGTCATTACAGGAAACGAAGCAATCCGAAAAAAGACATGTCAATCCTGAAAATTATGATAATTCCGTCAAAAAACAATTCACCATTTCGAGTACGGCGATTTCGACAGCACGGCGTTGTAGTATTTCGCCTCGCCGCTGACTTCACGGCCTGCCCAGTCGGGAATCGCAAACGTATCGTCGACAGATTCAAGCTCGATTTCGGCAACCGTCAAGCCCTCGTTCTCGCCGTGAAAGACGTCCACCTCCCACGTGTGACTGCCCGCCCTGACGCAGTAGCGAACCTTCTCTATCACGCCCGGCAGACAAAGTTTCATCAGTTCTTCGGCGTCGTCGAGCGGGACGCGCCGTTCAAATTCATACCTGCTCCAGCCCTTCGCGTCGGACGCGCTCTTGACGGTTATAAACGCCTCGTCGCCCGCGATTCGGATGCGGACGGAGCGTTCGGCATCCCTGCAGATGTATCCCTGCACGATTCTGATGTTTTTAAAAGACATGCCGATAAACGAACTGTCCCTTACAAGAAATTTTCTCTCTATCTCCATAACAATTGAAATTTGAAAAATAAACGGTCGAAAGCCGCAATCCGGCGGGCGCTGACTTGAGGCTAAAAAATGACCATCGTAGCCCCGAATCCGTATTCGCGAAACGAGGCGTCCTGAAAGCGGCACTTGCCTCCGTAGGTCGTTTTCAGCTCCTTCTCGATGGCAGAGCGGAGGACGCCTTCGCCCTTTCCGTGGATGAAGACGGTCTTGCGGCCCGTCTTGCCGACGTTCGCCTTCACCGTCTCGTGAAACTTGCTCATCTGAAAGCCGAGAATGTCGGCATTGCTCATTCCCGCCGCGTTATCGATCAGCTGGTTTATGTGCAGGTCGATTTCCGTTGCGGCATCCTCCGTTTTAGCCTTCCGGGGCGCCTGACGCGGCGGTCGGGGCGCGTCGCGAAACATCGCCTCGCGAATCTCCGAAGCCGAGACAAGCATCTGTTTCTCCGGCGCGTCGTCCGTCACAAGCGGGAATATCAGCGCGTCCTCGTCGAAGAAATCGTTGCCGGTGAAGCAGTGCAGCTTGTAAAACTTGACCGTGTCCGGACGAAGCTCGACCGACACGACATTCTTCATCGAAAACGTCCGTCCCTCCTTGAAAGCCATCATCTGGACGCAGACGTGTTCCAGCTCGTTCAGCGAAGCCTTCTCGAACTCCCCGATGAAAATCTTCGTGTCAGGCTCGACCAGTCCGTGACGGCGGCTCGTCCAGCCGTTATTCTTGCAACTCATAAAATTGAAGTACATATAATAGTTGCTCTCGTTGATGATATACGACTCGAAATTGCTTTTCATAAAATTCTTCGGGTCGACGAGCAGGAAAGCCAGATATACGTTAAGCCGTTCCCCGCGCGGCGTCTCTTCAAACCTGTATTCCGCAGGCTTGGGAGGCGCGGCGGCGACGGCGGCTGCGGGGACAGCCTTCGCAACCGGCCTGACCGGCCCCGGCGCGCTCCCGAAACTGCGGTCAGCCTCGCCCACGACGACGCATTCGGCAATCAGCGCCGGAATGTCGAAACCGTTTTCATCCTCCACCAAAACCTGATCCTTACCGCGGAAAGCGGTAACCGTACCGCTCCCGACACTGTTCAGGAAACGTACCTTGTCCCCGATATTAACCCTCTTCCCCGGCTGCGAAGAAGCATCAAAAAAATCTTCTTTTCTCATTATGTTTCTATATTTAATGGAGCAAAGTTAGTACTTTTGCAGCAAATTTCTTGTAAGATGAATGAAAAATCGACTTCGGTAGGGCAAATAAGGATTGACGGATACGATTATCCGCTGCCCGACCACCGCATTGCAAAATTCCCGCTCGACAGGCGCGACACGTCGAAACTGCTCGTCTACCGCGACCGCGAAATCGGCGAAACCGCCTTCGACCGCCTCCCCGACTGCTTGCCGGACGGCGCATTGATAGTGTTCAACAATACCCGCGTGATTCGGGCGAGGATCATGTTCCGGAAAGAAACCGGCGCGGCGATCGAAATCTTCTGCCTCGAACCGGAATATCCGGCCGATTACGCGCAGAATTTCCAGTCGCGCGGACGCTGCCGCTGGCAATGCCTTGTAGGAAACCTCAAGCGGTGGAAAGACGGCAGGCTGAGGCGTTCGTTCCCGATTGGCGGCGACGTCGTGACGCTCGAAGCGGAGCGCATCCGGACTTGCGGACAGGCGCACGGCATATCTTTCGAGTGGGACAATCCGTCGTACACCTTCGCCGACATCCTCGACGCTGCCGGCGTCCTGCCCATCCCTCCGTATCTGCATCGCGAAACCGTGAAGTCGGATTTGGAGACGTATCAAACCGTTTACTCGAAGATAAAAGGCTCCGTGGCTGCGCCGACGGCAGGGTTGCACTTCACGCCCGCCGTGATGGACGCTCTCCTCGCGAAGGGCTGCAAAATGGAAGAACTGACGCTGCATATCGGCGCAGGCACGTTCAAACCGGTGCAGACGGCCACAATCGGCGAACATGAAATGCACACGGAACACCTTGCGGTCGGCCGCTCCACGATTGCCAGCCTGCTCGAATACGCGGGACGCACGACGGCCGTTGGCACGACGTCCGTTCGCACGCTCGAAAGCCTGTATCATATCGGCGCAATTCTTGCCGTCGACCCCGATGCCGATCCTTCGAGGCTCGAAGTGAAGCAGTGGACGCCTTACGAAGGCATCCTGCCGGACATTCCGACCGCGACGGCGCTTGCGAACATTCTGAAATATCTCGACCGCAACGGTCTTGAAAAGATTGTCGCATCAACGAAAATCATCATCGCGCCCGGCTACCGGTTTCGCATCGTAAACAGTATGATAACTAATTTTCATCAGCCCCGCAGCACGCTGCTGCTGCTCGTGTCGGCATTCGTCGGCGGCGACTGGCGGCGGATTTACGACTATGCGCTAAGCCGCGATTTTCGCTTTCTGAGTTACGGCGACGCATCGCTTTTGACGGGCGTAAACAGCTCGCCGAGCGAAAAGAATGAAATTCGTTTTGACGGTTGAAGAAAAAAACGTAGCTTTGCAACCCGGAAATACACTTAACAATCAAAATAAATAAAAATGGAAATTAAAAGAGTTTATACCTTCGGCAACGGAAAGGCGGAAGGAAAGGCAGAGATGAAAAACCTGCTCGGCGGTAAAGGCGCAAATCTTGCGGAAATGAATCTGATAGGCGTGCCCGTGCCGCCCGGTTTCACGATTACGACGGATGTCTGCAACGAATATTTTGTAAAAGGCAAGGACGAGGTCGTCGAGGCGCTTCGCACGGACGTCGAGAAGTCGATGGCGCATATCGAGGCGCTGATGAATTCAAAGTTCGGCGACACGGCGAATCCGCTGCTCGTCTCCGTAAGGTCGGGCGCACGCGCTTCGATGCCCGGCATGATGGATACGATACTGAATCTCGGACTGAACGACAGGGTCGTCGAAGGCATGGTGAAAAAGACCGGCAACGCGCGTTTCGTATGGGATTCGTACCGCCGGTTTGTGCAGATGTACGGAGACGTGGTGCTCGGCATGAAACCGGTCGACAAGACCGAAACAGACCCTTTCGAGGCAATAATCGAGAAGGCAAAGGAAGACAGGGGCGTGAAACTTGACACCGAACTCGAAGTGGAAGACCTGAAAAACCTTGTATACAACTTCAAGTCGGCGGTAAAGGACCGGACAGGCAGGGAATTTCCCGAAAGCGCATACGAGCAGTTGTGGGGAGCCATCTGCGCCGTATTCGACAGCTGGATGAACGACCGCGCGATACTCTACCGCAAGATGGAAGGCATACCGGCAGAATGGGGTACGGCAGTCAATGTTCAGGCGATGGTATTCGGAAACATGGGCAACACGTCGGCGACCGGCGTGGCATTCAGTCGCGATGCTGCAACAGGCGAGGACATCTTCGTCGGCGAATACCTGATTAACGCGCAGGGCGAAGACGTGGTAGCCGGAATACGCACGCCTCAGCAGATAACACATACAGGCTCGCTTCGCTGGGCGAAACTCGCAGGCGTCTCCGAAGAGGCAAGAGCCTCGAAATATCCTTCGATGGAAGAGGCAATGCCGGAAATATACGTTCAGCTGTACGACTTGCAGGAAAAGCTCGAAAACCATTACAGGGACATGCAGGACATGGAGTTTACCGTGCAGGAAGGCAAGCTGTGGTTTCTGCAGACGCGAAACGGCAAGCGTACCGGCGCCGCAATGGTCAAGATAGCAATCGACCTTCTGCATCAGGGCGTGATAGACGAGAAAACGGCCATCCTGCGGGTTGAGCCTAACAAGCTGGACGAACTTCTTCACCCGATATTCGACAAGAAAGCGCTGAAGGAGGCGAAAACGCTGACCAAAGGACTTGCCGCATCGCCGGGAGCGGCTTGCGGAAGAATCGTCTTCGACGCCGAAGAAGCCGCCGTCTGGGCATCGAAAGGCGAATCCGTCATAATGGTGCGCATCGAAACGTCGCCCGAAGACCTTGCGGGAATGGCTGCCGCCAAAGGCATCCTCACGGCACGCGGCGGAATGACGTCGCACGCGGCGGTCGTTGCGCGCGGAATGGGCAAGTGCTGCGTGTCGGGCGCAGGCGAACTTGTGATAAACTACTCGTCGAAAACGCTGAGAATCGGCGACAGGACGCTCGAAGAGGGCGACTACATCTCGCTTAACGGCTCGACGGGCGAGGTCTATCTCGGCGAAGTGGCAACGAAAGAGGCCGAACTCGACGACGATTTCGCCGAACTGATGACGCTTTGCGACAAATATACGAAGCTCGTAGTCCGCACCAACGCCGACACGCCCTACGACGCGCGGATGGCACGCAGTTTCGGCGCCGTCGGAATAGGTCTCTGCCGCACGGAACACATGTTTTTTGAAGGCGAAAAGATACGCGCCATGCGTGAAATGATACTCGCCGAGACGTCGGAAATCCGTCGCCGCGCGCTCGAAAAGATTCTGCCGTACCAGCAGGAAGACTTTCGCGGAATATTCACGGCAATGAAGGGCTATCCGGTGACGGTGCGCCTTCTCGACCCTCCGCTGCACGAGTTTGTGCCGCATTACGAGAAGGAGCAGCGCGAGCTTGCCGCGATAATGGGCGTGTCGTACGAATACATCCGCATACGGGTGGAATCGCTGCACGAATCGAATCCGATGCTCGGACATCGCGGCTGCCGTCTGGGAAATACCTATCCCGAAATAACGGAGATGCAGACCAGAGCCATCCTCGGCGCGGCTCTCGACCTCAAGGCGGATGGCGTCGAAACGCATCCGGAAATAATGGTGCCGCTTACCGGTATCCTGCACGAATTTTCGGCACAGGAAAAGGTTATCCGCGAAACGGCGGAGAAACTGTTTGCCGAACGCGGCGGCCGGATAGACTTCAAGGTGGGCACGATGATCGAGATACCCCGCGCCGCGCTGACGGCTAACCGTATCGCAAGCAAGGCGGAGTTCTTCTCGTTCGGCACAAACGACCTTACGCAAATGACGTTCGGCTACAGCCGCGACGACATCGCTTCCTTCCTCCCGGCATATCTTGACATGAAGATTTTGCCCGACGATCCGTTTCAGGTACTCGACCAGAACGGCGTAGGCCAGTTAGTGCAGATGGCAACGGAAAAGGGTCGCTCCGTACGCCCCGACCTCAAATGCGGAATATGCGGCGAGCACGGCGGCGAGCCGTCGTCGGTAAAGTTCTGCCACAAGGTAGGACTCGACTATGTCAGCTGTTCGCCGTATCGCGTGCCTATCGCACGCCTTGCCGCGGCTCAGGCGGCTATCGAATAGTTGACGATTGGCAATTGACAATTGCAAGTTGAAAGTTGCGAGTCGAAAGTTGTAAGTTGTAAGTCGAAAGTTGCAAGTCGAAAGTTGTAAGTCGAAAGTTGTAAGTTGCAAGTCGTAAGTTGAAAGTTGCAAGTTGAAAATTACAAGTCTAAAGTTGCCTGAAGAGGCTGCTCAAGTCAAATCCCCAAAGTCCGATGATTTCACGGCCTTTGGGGATTGTCTTTTATAATGTTGTCTTGTCTGTTTTCGTGTACTACGTCGGTCGGCTCATTCCGTCGCGTCGACCGAAGCGCACGCACAATCACGTCGTGTCGACCGAAGCGCACGCACAATCACGTCGTGTCGACCG
>JAITPH010000213.1 GCA_031289515.1 Tannerella sp. | reverse complement strand
ACCAAAAGCTCCGATTTTCGACAATCATCCCACCACAAACGGTCGTAGTGATGGTATTTGGAGCAAAAGCCGACTTTTGGGTCAGCCTCAATACGCTGGCAAAGATATGAATAAAAATCGAATACCAACATTTTTTTGATATTTTTTTAAAAAAGAGAGGGGAGTGACGGTTATTCTTTGGATTTGGATTTGCCTTGAAACTCAGAATCGGGTTTTCATTATAATTTATTTTTTTTTCGACAACCGAAGGATTTTGTAGGCGCAAGCCGACACTACTACGAAAACTATTAATCAGTTAGAATATATTTGCCACGGCATCGGGGACGAGCGGAATATTTCGAGGGTGGGGGGAATCGTTGCCGGATTCCTGTTTGCAAAGGGTCATCAGGCAATTCAGGCTGGAGGCGAAGGGATCTACTTCCGTCCAGCCTGCGATGACGCTATTCATTCCGGCGAAACGGATGGATTGGTCAATTACGTTGCAGAATATTTCGCTTTGAAAATCGGAGGACACGTAAAAGGCCGTTTCACCAAAAATTTTGTTTCTGATGGCAATTTCGCCTGTCACAATGTTAGGCAATGTATAGACAAATTCCGACGGCGAAGGGTAGAAATTGTCCTTATCCTGAATTGTAGCCTGAAATTTGGCATCCGCTTCAAGCGAGGAACTGCGGTTGAAAAGGATGATAGCCATATCTTCTTTCGGCAGTTCGCGGTCGGCTTCGCCAAGCACAAGCTCCGACGCCAGAAAACCAAGTTTAGATAGCGCATCCATCTTGTAAAACCGGCGATAGTCCATATTGAAATGCTCATAAACGGCAGACAGGAAATCATTCATAACAAAAGATTCGCCGTTTGTTTCAAACAAAACCGCGCCATTGAGCAAAACGTGTCTTTGTGTAATCCTGCAATATGATTTTATATAGTTCATTTTTTATGTAATTAATTAAGTTTTTGAAAAAACAAGAGCGATATTACAGCCTCCGAAGCCGGAAAGCATTTTCACGCAATGCTTTTTTTGAGTATGCAGTATCTCTTTCGGGACAAAAAACGGATTGGTGACGCCAATCGTTTCAAATCCATAAGTTTTGAGGACAATGCCTTCGCTCAAAGCGCGTGTAGAAATAACGCTTTCGAGGACGCCGGCAGCTCCGAGCGTATGCCCGAAATAACCTTTCAGGCTATTCACAGGCACATTCAACAATCCCATGCGGGCAAGCGCAATCGATTCCATTTCGTCATTATAGAGAGTAGCAGTGCCGTGAGCGCAAATAAATGCCAATTGCGACACGTCAATGCCTCCGAGCGCGCTTTGCAAGGCGAGATACGAGCCTTCGCCGGTGCGCGAGGGACCCGAAATATGGTTTGCGTCATTCCGAATTGCGCCCGAAGTAAGCGACATGTAGCCCTTCGTATCCGGCTGTTCGGACAGAATTATGGTCGCAGCCGCTTCGCCGATGTTCAGCCCCGACCGGTTAGCGTCAAACGGACGGCATACTTCCTGCGACAACGCTTTAAACGACTGAAAGCCTGTTATGATAAACTTTGAAAGGACGTCGACGCCGATGACAACAGCGTAGTCGTAGCGTCCGGAGCGAAGTTCGCGCTGAGCGGCGAGCAGGGCGGCAGCGCCCGATATGCAGGCATTCGAGACAACTAAAGGCGTATTTTTAGCGCCGAAGAAACCGGCGACAAGTTCTGCCGAGCGCCATAAATAAACATGGGAATCGCTGTAATGAAGGGCGTTTTCGTCTTTGTCCAAAAGGAATACATTGCCCTTCGTAGTCGACAAAACGAAGAGTACACGTTCGTCCGACGGATCAATATCCGTGTTTTTCAGTGCGAGAGCAGCAGAAACGATTGACGCTTTTTCAAGTTTCGTATAATTAATATCAATATTTTTTGATGAAGAAATTAATTTAAAATTCTCTTCCAACAGTTCATTATCAATTTCGGAAGCCATAAAAGGCTCCGGAATATCGTAACGGCCGGAAAATAATTTAAGTCCGCACACACCCGCCTTGACGTTGCGGTAGTTTTCTTCGGAACTGAATCCGAGAGCCGAAATTATATTGTCGCCGATTAGTGTAGTCATGGTTGAAAATATTTTCTTTTCCATTCTTCATAGAAAGGAGGATTCGACAACATCAGATTGAACGACATGTCCAAAAATACTTGCACGGACGAGCCTGTGGCAATAAGGCTATTGTCGTCCGCCAGATGAATTTCGTAATCAAAAATAATTTTAGCCGCATAAGTGTATTTATACGTAATATCCACTCTCGCTTTTTGTCCGTGTTTCAGAGGTTTCAGAAATCTAAAACTCAAATCAACTAAAGGAGCAGGACACATTTCATCCTTGAACAGTTGATAGCTGAGTCCGTATACCCGGCCGAACTCTTCGCGGGCGTCCTCGAAATAAAGAGGATAAGAGCCGTGCCAGACAATGTTCATCGAATCGACTTCGCTGAATCGAACTACAAACTCCTTAGACGCTTTCAGTACATTGTTTTCCATAATCAATTTGGGACTTTATCGGTTAAATAAATTTTCAATTCGCACGTTGCAATCGTTTCGCAGCCTGTTTCGACCGTCGAACTGACGATTGTCGCGTTAAATATTTCTTCCTCAAACCTTGTAGTAGTAACGAGAGTTTCGCCGATACGCGGTTTGCGCAAAATATCTATTTTTTTAATCATGCCGATAACGCCTATTTTGATTTCACCGCTGCGTTGCGGCTCGGTTTTTTCCTTATAACCTGTTCTGGCAGCGCATGTCTGGGCGATGTTTTCTATCAGACCGGCTTCTTCCATGTAGCCGTTTTCGCAAAAAAGATTGTCTTCGCGAACGGTGAAAACCGTTTTGGCTACTATCGGGTCGTAATAAATCAACTTATCGACCATAATAAAAGGCGGGCGATGCGGCAGCAAATCAACTATGTTAAAATCGGCAATCATATTATATATTATTAAATCTTAAATATTCCCATAAAAGTCCCTTACGTCCGCGTTTGCGAAGCACATCCATCATAGGCGGTTGCGGGTCGTCGGGGAAAATCCAGCGCTGACCGGTTTCTTCCGCACGTTTTCGTATTGTCCCGGCATTTATATTTTTAGAAACATAATAAACAGGATTAATCAATTCCTCCATATAATTGATAAGCCCTTCATTTATGGCTATTTTACACAATTCCGTGTCGGGATAAATTCTCATTCCAACATAGGGAAAGTAAATGGTAAAACCAAGTTCTTTCGAGTGAGCAAAAGTTTCATTCAAAGTATCTTCCGTCTCGCCATACGCCCCGATAATGAGGTAATGGGCGTAGAATAAACCAAGAGTCCCGCAATATTCGCTTTGTTCCTTAATATCGCAAAAACGAAACTTTTTATTATATTTTTCGAGCTGACTGTCCGATAATGAATCAGTCCCAAATTCGACATGAGTAAGACCCGACTGTTGATAAAGCCGCAGGTCGCCGAATGTCATGTGAGAAGGCGAGAAATACGCTCCCCACCTTATTTCAGCCTTGCTTTCGATTAGGCGGCGCGCCAATTCTTCATTATAATCCTTATGAATATTAAAAAGCGAATCGGTAAAGAAAAAATAAGAAACGCCTTTCGAGAAATAAAGCTCTTCGATATTGGCGACCACCGTTTTAGCGTCTAAAGTCCGCACTTTATAACCGTCGATTAGCGGATAACTGCAATAAACGCATTTGTACGGACAGCCGCGTTTGGTTTGAATATTAAGCATCCCGCCGTTTTTCCAGTAAAAATCGACCCAATTGTTTTCGACATGCAAGGCGGGCGCAGAGATATACCGCGTATGTTCGTTGATATGAACGCTTCCGTCGGGCAGCCGGTATACGAGACCTTCAATGTCAATATCCCGACGCCCTTCATCGACAGACAGTATCAGTTGCCGCAACGATTCTTCGCCTTCGCCCTTGACACCGAAATCGGGACGCAACTCGTCGAACATCAGACGTGGAAAGACCGAGAATCCGGAGCCTCCGAGAACGACCGGAACTTTCGTGCGAGCGCGTACCGCGCCTATTATTTCCTTATATTTTTCGATAAAAATATTTTCCCTGTAAACATTCGTCGAATCATCAAAATTGCGAATCGAAAGCCCTATCAGCATAAAATCGTTTTCCTCCAGAAATTTATCAAACGAAGTCATGTCTTCAAAATTAAAATCAAACAGTTTTATTTCGAAACCGTCCGGCAGAGCCGACGCAAGATAACTTGCCAGATATGAGACGCCAAGCGGATAAACCGCGTACGGTATCTTATAAACATTGGTCGAAACAAGCGCTATTTTCTTTTTCATTTCAAAAAATCATAGAAGTTAAACCACTGTTCCGGATATTTTTTCACAATATCTTCAAGCGCCCGGGCAAACGAACGAACCATAGCGTTTATTTGTTCGCGTTTGCTTACTACGCCTACTCCGTCGAGAGCCGGAGCGGAAACCGGAATAATGTGTATGCGATAAAGCGAAGCCGATACTTTGAGGACAAACAAGGCAATGACAGGGACGTTGAATTGCAGCGCAAGTGCGAAAGCTCCTATCGGAAAATCGGCTTTACCGTTAAGGAAATCACATTCGACCGTCTTGCTGCTTCCGAAATTGCGGTCGCAGAGCATACTCACCATTTCGCCGTTATTAAGCGCCTCGTTAATAATGAATATGTGCGACATGTCTTCGGTGACAGGTATAAGTCGCACATTATTATTTTCCAGAACTTTTGAGCGGTTTTTCTGAACTTCTTTAGCTTCGCCGCCGAAAATCAGTCCGTTGATACGTTTCTTATTCTGCTTCAGCAGATAGCCGCACAACTCCGGATTTCCAATATGCGAACTTGCCATGATACAACCGTGCGAAGCGCTCATCATCTCCAGAAACAGGTCGTTATCGGGGTTATCCACCTTGAAATGATCCTGACCGGCATAGATGGCGAAACGGTCGAGAATCGCCTGTCCGAATAAAAAATGATTCCTGTAAGTCTTGACAAAAGATTTCGCCGGCGAATAACCGTGATGTACACGAAAATAGCGATAGATGGACAGGTATCCCTTACGGGCGAAAAGCATGTAGAAAGGGATGATAAAGACAAGGATAGCGTATCCGACGCGGACATTGACGACGGAAAACATTATTTTCATCGCTTTTTGTCCGAAAGCGCTGCCTCCGGTAACGCCTTTCCATTCTCTTTCTTTGTCGGCTGCCATCGTGTTATTTTACCTTGGATTCTATATAGTCGTAGAAGTCGTTCAATGTTTTTACGCCCGACATATCTTCGGTTTTAATTTTAAAACCAAATTCTTTTTCAACGATTACGACGATATCCACAAAATCCAGACTGTCAAGTCCAAGGTCATCCCTAAGAATTGCGTCGCTGCCGATAGCGCCTGCATCGATTTCCATTTCTTCTACTAAAAAAGCATTCACTTTCGATTCTATTTCTTTTCTTTCCATAATACATATTAAAAAATTCCTCCGTTAATTGAAATAACTTCACCGGTGATGTAAGCGGCAGAGTCGGAGGAGAGAAATCCAACCAGAGCAGCCACTTCTTCGGGTTTGCCGAAACGTCCGACCGGTATATTCTTTTTTAAATCATCTTCATTCAGGTCTTTTGTCATATCCGTGGCGATAAAGCCGGGAGCGACCGCATTAACAGTGATTTTGCGAGGCGCTACTTCCTGCGCGAGGGCTTTTGTAGCGCCGATGACGGCAGCCTTTGCCGCAGAATAATTTGTCTGACCGGGCATACCTTTCAGTCCGGAGAGCGAAACTATGTTAATAATGCGTCCGTTCCGTTTTATAAGCATCGCTTTCAGAACACGGCGGGTGACATAAAAGAAGCCGTTGAGCGAAATGTCGAGCACCGTATTCCACTGTTCGTCCTGCATGAAAACCATCATTGCGTCTTGCCGGACGCCTGCATTATTGACCAAGACGCCGATATAATCGTCCGGATGCTTTTCCGTCCACTGCTCGATAGCCGAATCGACGGATTGGCAGTCGGCGACGTTAAAAGGCATCAGTTCGACCGTTCCTCCCTTTTCTTCTATCAAGCGTTTTGTTTCCAAAGCCGCAGCCTCGTTAGAAGCGTAATTCATGATAACCGGATACCCTTTGGCTGACAGTTCAAGGCATATCGCCCTTCCTATACCGCGGGAACCGCCTGTTATTAAAGCGTAATTCATACGTTTTTTATTATTAATTGTTTACGTTTTTACGCGCAAATGCGCTTTTACAATGGCGCAAAGGTACTGAAAAAAATCAGAAAACAAATAATCGCATACAAGAAAAAGCTATATCGCCCCTTCTTCTATCAGATTGTTCATCAGAGCGTACATTGCCAGACCTGCCGCCGACTTTATGTTCGTCTTTCGCGTAATATTTTTGCGATGCGATATGACCGTATGAATGGAGATATTCAGTCGCTCCGCTATTTCCTTATTCATCAAGCCTTTGGCTATCAGAATCAGGACGTCTGTCTCGCGTGGCGAGAGTTCGTAGCTGTTATCGTCCGACGAAACGCTTTCGAGCACCGACGCACTGCTTTCTTCCAGTATTTCGCATATACGCTCGCGTTCCTCGCGAATATCGACAACTCCGTGAAACAGGCGAAGCGTGAGGCTCTCGACGTATTGATAGACCAAAGCCACGATAGCCATAAGAGGATATTCCTGCATCAGAGCGTTCAAGACAGGGCGTTTGGAATATGGCAAAAGCGTAGGATTCAGCAGCAATATGTTCGGCATGGCAGAGGCGAGACGACTGTTGAGGTTATCGATGTCGGAAAGCGGCGAAAGCGTTTCCAGATGCGCCGAATCGCCTATTATCTTCACCAGTCCGTCGACGATGATACCTGAAGGCTCAACAATTAAGACTTTTTTCTTGTTAATCATAGTTTGTTATTTTCCAGCAATTCAACATAAGGCACAAGTACTTTCTCTTCTATCAGAGCATGTTTGTTAAGGTCGGACGAAAGCTGGAAAATATCGAACACAACGCCGATAGAATCGCCCTGCGAAGTATTTCCGGGCAGATATTTGAAAATTATCTGCATCAGGTCGTTAAGTTTTTCTTCGATGTCGTTATGCGCTTTCTCGAAATCCCGAATCCTGAAAGAGCCTGACGCTTTTTTTGAAACCAGTTCGTTGATATAAGGAAAGACCGTCTTCTCTTCGTACAAAAAATGCTCCGACACTTCGTTTTTATAGCCTAAAAAGAAGCGTTTAAGCACTTTGCCGTATTTTTCGCCGGCGCTGTCGGCAATACGGTTAAGATGCTTCTCGATATGCGGCAGGCGTTCGTTGAGATAGTAGTTGTGAGAAGCCATGAGATACGGTATGAGCAAGCGCATGTCAATCGTTACAACATCCTTTATGTCGGGAATAAACGCATCAAAAGAGTAGACGTTGCAGATAAGCATAAAGAAATCCGGCGGAACATTGTATTTCCCGCACACTTCGGCAACGCTTTTATCGCCGAAGCCGAGAGGTATCCCGAAACGCGGCAATATAAGTATCAAATTGTGATTTGCAGATACCAGAGCTGCAAGTTTCATCTTTTTTGAAAAAAATATTTTGTCCATATATATATCTGTTTTTTAGGAATATTACGGCACAAAGATAATCTATTATTTTGTAACCGGTCTAAAAAAAGCATCACGATTAGTAGGTAATAATCGCGAATTTATCCCTATTAATTGGGATATGCAGTGTTAAATATTATGCCTAACTTTGCAACGGATTTTATTACCCCAAATCGACTTAAAAATGAAGTTATCGGATTTACATAACGGAGAAACAGCTGTAATAGTCAAGGTTTACGGACATGGAGGCTTCCGGAAGCGAATAACGGAAATGGGATTTGTGCGCGGCAGGAAAGTCGCTTCAATACTCAACTCGCCGCTACAAGACCCTGTAAAATACTCCGTTATGGGGTATGAGGTATCGTTGCGTCACAGCGAAGCCCGCATGGTCGAAGTCCTGTACGAATCGGAAGCGGACGAACTGATTGGAGCGCCTAACAGTTTGGGAACTTCAATTTCAGCATATTATCATTCCATTCACGACGAATGGCCCGCGCAACAGGAGCAGGAAGAACAAATCCGGACGAAATCGAAAAAGAACACCGCCTACCGCAGGAACGTCATAAACATAGCGCTTGTAGGCAATCCCAACAGCGGCAAGACGTCGCTGTTCAACTCGCTTTCGGGACGAAGCGAACACGTTGGCAATTACAGCGGAGTGACGGTCGACGCCAAAACAGGTCACTTCAACTATAAGAATTATCATTTCAACATCACGGACTTGCCGGGTACATATTCATTATCGGCATACTCGCCCGAAGAGAAATTTGTGCGCCGGCATATTTTCGAGAACATGCCGGACGTGATAATAAACGCCGTCGTAGCGTCGAATATCGAGCGCAATCTGTATCTTACGACCGAGTTGATAGACCTCAATCCGCGAATGGTTGTGGCATTGAACATGTTCGACGAGTTGCAGGCGAGCGGCTCCGAACTTGATTACGACACTCTCGGCGGCATGATTGGAGTTCCCATGATTCCGACTGTGGCAAAGAGCGGAAAAGGGCTTGAAAATCTGCTTGATACTGTCATCGACGTATTCGAGAATCGCAATCCCAAGGTCAGACATATTCACATAAACTATGGAACGCTGTTAGAGCCTTCGATAGCGAAACTCAGTGATTTGGTGAGGTATAGCGCCGATGCTCCGCAGCAGTTTCCGGCTCGCTACTGGGCTATAAAGCTGCTCGAACATGACGCGGAAGCGGAAAAGATACTGAGCCGGTGCGCGAAATACGAGGAATGGAAAAATCAGGCGGACAAAATCGGCGAAAGAACGAAGAGCGATGCGAGCGAAGACGTAGAAACCATTATCTCCGACGAGAAATACGGCTTCATTGCAGGCGCTTTGCAGGAAACATACAAAGCCGGGACACTCGATTCGAACAGGAAAACGCGATATATCGACCGCCTCGTCACCGACAAATGGCTCGGTTTTCCCATCTTTATACTCCTGATGTGGATAATGTTCATGGCGACGTTCTATTTGGGAGCATACCCGCAGGACTGGATTGAAGCGGCAATAGGCAAACTCGGAGACATGATAGCTTCGGGCATGTCCGACGGCCCGTTTAAAAGCCTGTTGATAAACGGAGTAATAGGAGGCGTAGGCAGCGTCATCGTGTTCCTGCCAAACATCCTGATTTTGTACATTTTCATTTCGTTTATGGAAGATTCCGGTTACATGGCGCGGGCGGCTTTCATCATGGACAGGATAATGCACAAGATGGGGCTTCACGGTAAGTCGTTCATACCATTGCTGATGGGCTTCGGGTGCAACGTGCCGGCGATAATGGCTTCGCGCACAATCGAAAGTCACAGCAGCCGCCTCATAACGATACTCATCAATCCGTTCATGTCGTGCAGCGCACGTATTCCGGTTTTTCTGCTGCTTTCGGCTACGTTTTTCCCGCATAATGCCGGTACTGTCCTGATTTCATTGTATTTATTGGGAATCGTTTTAGCTATTCTGACGGCAAGAATGTTCCGCAATACGCTTTTCAAAATCGACGAGACGCCTTTTGTCATGGAACTGCCGCCATATCGCCTGCCTACATTAAAGGCGACGTTGAGGCATACTTGGGATAAGGGCGAACAATATCTTAAAAAGATGGGCGGCGTCATCCTGATTGCTTCTGTAATAATCTGGTTTTTGAGCTATTATCCTCAAAATGTCAATAATCCCGAAAACCCGCAGTTCGAGCAGTCGTATCTGGGTAAAGTAGGCAAGTTCTGCGAGCCTGTGATGAGGCCGCTGGGACTTAACTGGAAAGCAAGCGTAGCGTTACTGTCGGGCACGACGGCAAAAGAAGTAATAGTCAGTACACTTGGAGTATTGTACAAAAACGAGGACGAGGCGGCTTTGTCAAAAAGTCTTGCATCGTCGAACGAATATACGCCGCGTTCATCTTTGTCGTTTATGATATTCGTCTTGATTTATTTTCCGTGCATAGCGTCGCTGGCGGCCATCTCCAACGAGACCGGCAGCCGCAAATGGGCGCTTTTTTCCATCTTTTACAATACAATTCTGGCTTGGGTTGCAGCTTTCGCCATTTACAGAATAACAGGATTGTTTTGAACGCGGAGCAAATATGGCATATTTATAGCATATTTGGGCGCACGGCATACAAAAAAGGTAGCCTCTCTTCACAAAGAAGCTACCTTAAGATCGATATAATTTACTATTAAAATTTACAATTAATTAGTATTGTAT
>JAITPH010000191.1 GCA_031289515.1 Tannerella sp. | reverse complement strand
AAACGGTTTTTAGTGTCATTCGACGGCGTGCTGGAGGATTGGGTCGACGCGAGTTTTACCGCATACAAAATGAGATACCCCGACATGGACATCTTTAAAGAAGACAGGACTTCCGAAAGGCGGGGTATCAAAGCAATGAATCAGTTTTTCAGGTTTGCCGAACAGATCGGCCGAAAAGTCTACGTAATAATAGATGAATACGACCATTTTGCCAACGACCTGATCGCTATGGGAAGCGACGAGGGCGACGACCTGTACAGGCGCATGACAGGCGCAAACAGCATCGTGCGCGACTTCTACGAAGCGCTCAAGGCAAGCACAAAGACAATAGTCGACCGCGTTCTGCTGACCGGCATAACGCCGATCATGCTTGATGACATGACAAGCGGATTCAACATCTCGAACAACATTTCTCTGAAAGAAAAATACAACGAAATATTGGGCTTTACGATGGAAGAAGTCGATAAGTTTATGGAAGAAACGGACGTTGACAGGTCGTTAATCAATGTAGATTTGGAATATTTCTACAACGGTTACATGTTTCACAAAAATGGAGAAAACAGGGTATACAATCCGTCAATGATGCTGTATTACTTCGGTCAGATATTAAACGAAGGGAAACCGCCTGAATACCTGCTCGACGACAACCTCAAGACCGACTACGGACGTTTGCGTCGCCTGATACAGTCGGGAACAAACCGAAACATAATCATGGCGATTATAAGGGAGAATGTCATACCGGGCGAGGTGATAAGCAAGTTTTCGCTCAATCAGCTTACCGAGAGCGAATGTTTCACGTCCCTGCTGTGTTACATGGGATTGCTGACGATAGACAACAGTCAGCCGGGCAGGATGCGCCTGAAAGTGCCGAACTATTCGATAAGGACGATATACTGGGATTATCTTATGCGCATGACAAAAGACCGCAATACGGATGTGCTGATTGATTTTGCCTGCCTCTCGGAAGCAATGTACATGCTTGGTTTTGAAAACAATCCCCGTCCGTTCATCAACTATGTGAGCCAGAACATCATCAGCCGGTTGTCGAACAGGGATTTGGAGCAGTTCGACGAGAAGTATCTGAAAGTTCTGCTGATGAACAACCTTTTCTACGGCAATTATTATATTCCTCTATCGGAGACGGAAGTCACATCCGGCTATACGGATATTTACCTGCACAGGAAAAGAGGTCAAAATCCCGAAGTTCTGTCCGAATGGGTGTGGGAGATAAAATATGTCAAGAAAAGCGATGAAAACAACGCATCACTGATAGCCGCCAAGCGCGCGGCAGCCATTGAGCAGATAGAAAAATACCGCGCCTCGCACCTGTTTCGCGACCGCACGGACATGCGCTATCTGATAGTGATATTTACCGGCAAGGACAAAGTCGAGGCAGAAGAGATAAGATAAAGAAGAAGTTACCTCTCAAAAAAAATCATTCACAAGAAAACATTTTACATGCGATATATTGTATTCGGTTTTTTTTCGTACCTTTGCGGCGAAATTTAGAACATTAATAACTTTTAATATTTAATTATGGACATTTCGCATATAGAACATCTTGGTATAGCCGTAAAAAGCATCGAAGAACAACTGCCTTATTACGAACAAGTTTTAGGCGTTAAATGCTACAACATCGAAGTCGTTGCAGACCAGAAAGTAAAAACGGCATTTTTCAAAATCGGACAGACAAAAATAGAACTGCTTGAGCCGACGTCGGACGAAAGCACGATAGCCAAGTTCATTGAGAAACGTGGAGAAGGCATTCATCACATAGCTTTCGCCGTTCCCGATGTCGGCGCTGCGCTCGCAGACGTTGAATCCAAAGGCGTTCAGCTAATAGACAAAGCTCCGCGCGGAGGGGCCGAAGGTCTGAAAATCGCCTTCCTGCATCCTAAGTCTACTCACGGTGTATTGACAGAATTATGTATGTACTAATATCTTAATAATAAACAATTTATATAATGGGAAATCAACTTGATAAAGTAAAAGAGTTAATCTCTTTACGCGAAAAAGCGCGTCTCGGAGGCGGAGAACAAGCTATTGAAAAACAGCATCAGAGGGGTAAATATACCGCCCGCGAACGCATATCGATGCTTTTAGACGAAGGCAGTTTTGAAGAGATGGACATGTTCGTCGAACATCGCTGCGTAAATTTCGGACAGGAAAAGAAGAAAAGTCTGGGCGACGGCGTTATTACAGGCTGCGGTACTATCGAAGGACGGCTTGTTTACGTCTTTGCGCAGGATTTTACCGTGTTCGGCGGCTCGCTCTCCGAAACCATGTCGCAGAAAATATGTAAAGTAATGGACATGGCAATGAAAATGGGCGCTCCGTGTATCGGCATAAACGACTCCGGAGGCGCTCGTATTCAGGAGGGTATCAACGCCCTCGCAGGCTATGCCGAAATATTCCAGCGCAATATCATGTCTTCGGGCGTGATACCGCAAATTTCCGGCATTTTCGGTCCGTGCGCAGGCGGCGCTGTTTATTCGCCTGCTCTGACCGACTTCACCCTGATGACCGAAGGCACTTCATATATGTTCCTTACCGGTCCGAAAGTAGTTAAAACCGTTACAGGCGAGGACGTCTCGCAGGAAGACCTCGGCGGTGCAAGCGTTCATTCGACAAAATCCGGCGTAACGCATCTGACGGCAAAGACCGAAGAAGAAGGTCTCGCCATGATACGTAAACTGCTGAGTTACATACCTCAGAACAACCTCGAAGAGCCGCCTTATCTGGACTGTCAGGATCATATCGACCGTCTCGACGATATCCTTAACGAAATCATCCCCGACAGCGCCAATCAGGCTTACGACATAAGCGAAGTCATAACGACTATCGTTGATAACAACGAGTTTTTTGAAATCCAGCCGCACTACGCCAAGAACATTATCATCGGATTTGCCCGTTTCAACGGACAGTCGGTAGGTATCGTCGCCAATCAGCCGAAATACCTTGCAGGCGTACTCGACAGCAACGCTTCGCGCAAAGGCGCAAGATTTGTACGTTTCTGCGACGCTTTCAACATTCCGCTTGTCACGCTCGTAGACGTGCCCGGCTTCCTGCCCGGAACAGGTCAGGAATATAACGGCGTAATCCTGCACGGAGCGAAACTTCTTTATGCCTACGGCGAAGCTACCGTGCCTAAAGTGACCGTAACCCTGCGCAAATCATACGGCGGCTCGCATATCGTAATGAGTTGCAAGCAACTGCGCGGCGACATTAACTACGCATGGCCTACTGCCGAAATTGCCGTAATGGGCGGCTCCGGCGCAGCAGAAGTGTTATACGCAAAAGAAATCAGGGACGCGGCGAATCCGGCGGCGCTGATAACCGAAAAAGTTGATGAATACAACAGATTGTTCGCAAATCCGTATAATGCTGCAAAATATGGCTATATTGATGATGTGATTGAGCCGCGCAACACCCGCTTCCGCGTTATCCGCGCTCTGCAACAGTTGCAGACGAAGAAGTTGAGCAATCCTGCCAAGAAACATGGAAATATTCCCTTATAAAATCGAAACAGCATGAAGATGACAAAAAATAAGACAGGATTACTATTGCTGTTTGCGTTGCTTGTCGCGACAGGCGTTCAGGCGCAAAGGGTGACGTCTATCCGGATAAACGAAATTCTGGTTGTTAACGAACAAAACTTCGTTGACGAATACGGCACAAGAAGCGGATGGATAGAACTGTTCAACACTTCGGCCGGAACGGTCAATATAGGCGGCTGCTATCTGACGGACGATCCGTCGAATCATAAAAAATACCCGATACCGAAAGGCGACGTCCTGACGATAATCCGTCCGCGTCAGCATGTATTGTTTTGGGCCGACGGAAATGCTTCTCGCGGCACGTTTCATCTGAACTTCGCGTTAGACCCCGACAAGGAAAACTACATTGCGCTGTACGATGCCGACGGAAAGACGCTTGTCGATGAAATAAAGATTCCGGCCGGTCAGCGTGCCGATGTGAGTTTCGGCCGCGAAACCGACGGCTTGAACAAATGGATTACGCTCAATAAAGTTACTCCGAGCACAAACAACCTGACGCTCGACAGAAACGATAATATTGAAAAATTCCTTCTCCGCGACTCATTGGGAACAGGTATGACAATTACCGCCATGATTGTAGTGTTCATCGGGCTTTTTCTGCTGTTCTTCATATTCAAGTGCATAGGAAAATCGGCTATAAAACTTAGCGCCCGCAGAGCAAAGGAAGCAGGCGTCGAAAATGTAACCGCAAAAGGAGGTCTGACCGACGAGGGAGCTATCTTCGCAGCTATAGCCACAGCGCTTTTTGAAGTCGAGGAAGACGTTCACGACGTCGAATCTACCGTGCTTACCATCAACAAGGTGACACGCAGATATTCGCCATGGAGTTCAAAGATTTATGGCATGAGAGAGTTTACAAAAACAAATAATCATTAATAATTTTCTGACAATATTATGAAACAGTTTAAATATACTATTAACGGCAATATATATAATGTAACGGTTAACAAGGTAGAAGACACGACAGCCGAAGTCGAAGTAAACGGAACTCCATACAAAGTACAGATGGATAAGCCGGTAAAGAAACAGGTAATAACGGTAAAGCGTCCGGTACAGGCGCCTACGACAGCTTCGGGCGCTCCGGTAGTATCGCGTCCGGCAAACACCGGAACATCCGCAGGCTCTGTCAAATCGCCGCTGCCGGGAGTTATTCTCAGCATCGACTGCAAGGAGGGCGACACGGTTAAAAAGGGACAAAAACTGCTCGTCCTCGAAGCCATGAAGATGGAAAATACTATTCCTTCCGACCGCGACGGCGTTGTGGCGACTATAAAGGTCGGTAAAGGCGATTCCGTACTGGAAGGGGCAGAATTGGTAATCATTAAATAAACCATACCATGCAAGAAAGTTTTTTTACGTTTTTAGTAGATAATTTGCAGACATTCCTGTCGTATACAGGATTTGCACATGCTACTTTGGGACATGCCATAATGATTTTCGTGGGTATATTCTTCATATTTCTGGCAATAAAATATGAATTTGAGCCTATGCTTCTTATACCCATCGGCTTTGGCATGTTGATAGGAAACATACCGTTTAAGGACGCAGGTCTGCAAATAGGTATTTACGAAGAAGGATCAGTGCTTAACATCCTCTATCAGGGGGTGGTCAAAGGCTGGTATCCGCCTCTGATATTCCTTGGAATCGGGGCTATGACCGACTTCTCCGCTCTCATTTCCAATCCTAAACTGATGCTTATCGGAGCTGCTGCCCAGTTTGGTATTTTCGGCGCTTACATAATAGCCCTGCAAATGGGATTCGAGCCTAATCAGGCTGGTGCAATCGGTATTATCGGCGGCGCCGACGGCCCGACGGCTATCTTCCTGTCCTCGAAACTTGCTCCGAATCTGATGGGCGCTATCGCTGTCTCGGCTTATTCATACATGGCTTTGGTGCCTATCATACAACCGCCGTTCATGCGACTGCTGACTACGAAAAAGGAACGTGTCATACGAATGAAACCGCCGCGCGTCGTTTCGTCTACCGAAAAGATTATTTTTCCGATAGTGGGACTGTTGCTTACTACATTTCTTGTGCCGTCTGGTCTGCCGTTGTTGGGCATGTTGTTTTTCGGCAACCTGATAAAGGAAAGCGGCGTGACGCGGCGTTTGGCCGAGACTGCCAGAGGTCCTATGATAGACATCGTGACTATCCTGCTCGGAGTGACGGTAGGCGCATCAACGCAGGCGACGCAGTTCCTTACGTTGGATTCCATCAAGATATTCGGATTAGGCGCACTGTCGTTTGTTATCGCTACTTGCGCAGGCGTTTTGTTTGTCAAGTTCTTCAATCTCTTCCTCCGCAACGGCAACAAGATAAATCCGCTTATCGGTAACGCAGGCGTTTCTGCCGTACCCGATTCGGCGCGTATCTCGCAGATAGAAGGATTGAAATACGACCCAAGCAACTACCTGCTCATGCACGCAATGGGACCAAACGTAGCCGGCGTAATCGGCTCTGCCGTCGCTGCCGGTATATTGCTGGGATTTCTGGGATAAACTCAATTTGGAGTTGGAAATTGAAAGTTAAAAATTAAAGCAGGCATTTCGTCATTGCGATGGACGAAGCAATCCAGAGTTATACAGGTATTCTGGATTGCTTCGTTCTTTACAACCTAAATTGGAGTAAAAAGTTAATAACTAT
>JAITPH010000184.1 GCA_031289515.1 Tannerella sp. | reverse complement strand
TGCCGGCAATCGTCTTGCGTATATGCGCGTGCATTTCCTGCGCCTGCAAAGCTGTAGCCGTCCTGCCTGTACCGATAGCCCAGACAGGCTCATACGCCAAAACCAGCTTGCCGAAATCTTCGGCGGAAAGGTCAAACAGCGAAGCGCCGATTTGCGCCTCGACAACGTCGAAATGCTCGTCCGCTTCGCGCTCCGCAAGGACTTCGCCGATACAAAAGATAGGCGTAAGGCCGTTAGCCAGCGCAAGTTTCACCTTTTCCTTGAGTATTTCAGGCGTCTCGTGATAGTAGGCACGACGTTCGGAGTGCCCCAAAATAACGTATCCGGCGCCTGTGGAGGCAACCATGGCGGCAGATACTTCGCCTGTGTAAGCGCCTTTTTCCCTGTCGGCGCAGTTTTCAGCCGCAACGCCAATCTTACCGGCGTCTACAACTGCCTCGACAGCGGCAAGATGAGTAAACGGAACGCCGATAACGACGTCGCAATTAGTACTCCTGCCTTTGAGGGCGTCGTTCAATCCTTTGGCAAGAGCCAAACCTTCGGGAAGCGTAGTATTCATCTTCCAGTTCCCTGCTACAATGTTTTTTCTCATTTCTTAAAACAATCAAATTAAATTATAATACTTCATTCATCTTTTTTTCTTCTGCTACGGACGTTACGGAAAAAATCATATATCCAAACGAGTAGCAAAGGCAATGTAAAACAGCAAACAACCAAAAGCCACGGATTTGTTTCTCCGGCGCCTTTTTCGTCCGATGGGTTGAGAAGGCTGTCTATTACAGCGTTTGCCTCGTCTTGCGGCGGTATGTCGTTAAAGTGCCATTTCGCGACGACCGTGCCGGACTTCAGCAAAACAAGTCCGGGATTTGCGCGGATCATCGTTTTAAGCGTCACATCGTCTGCTGTCAAAAACGGATATTCGGCTCCGTTATTGTTTATCCATGCGTCGATATTTTCCTGCGTAGAGCTTGTAGCGCAGTAGAACGGCATATCGCGTTCGACGGCGTAGTCGTAGACGTTATTAATTTCGTCAATGCGCTTGTCACTCGCCTTTTCGATGTGCGGGGAGACGAGCAGGAAAACGCCTTTTTCGTTGGCAAGCAGTTCTTCGGCTATGTTATCGCCGTTTGCGTCGTACAAGTCAAATGTGGCGATGGACGGAACGTAGCCCTGTTTCACTAATTTCGCCTCGACAAACTTCCATGCATCGTCGCCTGCGGGCGCTGTTTCGGGCGTGAATGCCTGCTTTTCGCCGTTTTTCTCGTATATATATTGATACTCGTCCTGCGGAGCGTCTTCGGGGAAAGACATCAGTTGCGGTATGTTTGCACCAATCTTGAATTGACGAAAATCACTGATAGGCAGATGGCTATAATTATAATAAGAGAAAGCCATCGGAAAGCAATAGGCAAAAAGCAATACAAACCATTGGACTTCCCTTGTAAAAAGCGGCGTCATTTTCTTATGGTAGACAAAAGCGGCTACCGAAGCGGGAAGCAACACAATGAAGTTCTTGAAAAACGTCTGCCAGTTGGTAAGTTTGATTGCGTCGCCAAAGCATCCGCAATCGTGGACTGGGTTGAAGATGGCGAGATACAAGGTGAGGAGGGTCATAAACGACATCATGGCTAACATGCAAATCGTAGTCAGTCGCCGGTAGACGGCCGCCAAAATGCAGACGCCGAGCAGGAACTCAAAGGCGGAGAGATTGAGCGATACGATTAATGCTAACCGGTTGAACGCCGTAAGACCGAAAGCGCCGAAATAATCTTCGATCTTGAGAGCGCCGCCAACAGGGTCGACGGCTTTTACGATGCCCGAAAAAATGAATGTCACGCCGAGAATTATCCGGCATATCTCAACAGTAATCTTCTTATAGTCAACAGTATGATTCATAGTTCATAAATGAGTTTAATCAGTCCGAAAAGCGCGTAATTTATCATATCCCTGTAATTGGCGTCGACGCCTTCGGATACGAATACTTGTCCCTTATTGTTTTCAATCTCCTTAACGCGGTTAAGTTTTGTCAGAATAAGGTCGGTATACGAACTAATGCGCATCAGTCGCCATGCCTCGTCGTAGTCATGGTTTTTCGCGTACATTAGCTCCTTTGTCGCCGCCAAGTGTTTGTCGTACAACTCGATAGCTTCTGCGACGGATATGTCTGCGAGGTCGGAAAAACCGAGTTCGAGCTGAATCAAACCGATTACGCCGTAATTGACAATCCCTATAAACTCCGGTTTTATGCCTTCGTCAATGAGGTTTACCTTCTTTATTTCAAGGCTGCGAATGCGTTTTGCCTTGATTAAAATCTGGTCTGTTATGGATTCCGGACGCATGATTCGCCACGAAGGACCGTAATCCGCAAGTTTTTTTTCGTATATCTCGCGGCATATCTTTGCGACGGATTCAAACTGTTCTTTTGTATCTGCCATGATTCTTACAATTATTGCCGCAAAGATAATATATATTTCCAAAAAATGCTGTTAAAAAATATATTATACATCTACGATGACGATTATGAGCAACGTATTTTCCGCCCGACACTCATAATCGTGTTCTCTTTTATGTCGTTCAGTTCGCATAATTTCTCTACGGTAGTGCCGTATTTCTTGGCTAACGAATACAGAGTATCGCCTGCCGCAATGTAGTGATATACAGTACCGTCGGATGCGGCTTCGGCTATCGGCGATTCTATTTTTTTGCTTGCCGCCTGATTTGCGACAGGTTGCGTTTTGCTTTGTTTATTAGCGTTGGTCTGCTGCTCCTGAGTTGTTCGTTTGACTGCTTCGGGCGAAGCCTCGACTTTT
>JAITPH010000181.1 GCA_031289515.1 Tannerella sp. | reverse complement strand
TTATTGGGGCGATAATCCATATCGTTTTTACGAAGTGTTTATCGAGTATGGCGCTGTCGTCGACATATCAAATTTGATTGGCGAACAAATAGAAAGGGAGAGAAAAGAACTAAAGTTGTTTGCATAAACTCGCCGTTCTGTTTTGCCTTGTAGTACTTCACTTTTCAAACTTGAACAGTATTGCTTTGGTGCGGATGTCGCCTTGAACATCCGAGGTCGCCAGACGCTCGAATTTGTATTGCGAGCCGTAACTTTCCATTATTTTGGACAAGTCTTTTTCCGTCGTTAGGAAATATCCGCTTGAGGGCTTTTCTCTTTCAAAGTCGCGGAACGTGTTGCCCATGTAGAAATTCATTCCGTATAGATTCGCATACTTGCGCAGATTGTTCATCACGAATACATTGTCTGCCGTGAGGTCGTATTTGTCGCGTATCAGTTCTGCGAAAGGTCGCGCCGACGTGTTCCGGCGTATCCCTTTCATCACTATGCCGTCAATTAAAAGGTTCAGGCAGAACGTCAGGAGTATGGTGGAATACAAAATCTTTCTGTTTATCCGCTTAGTCGTATGGTAGACGACCGTTATTATCGACGTAAACAGCAAAAGCATCACAAGACAGGTCGCCGCGCTGTCAGGAGAAAAAGCTCCGGCGACGATTTCGACAGAGTTCAGCGTCGATTCGCTGCCGGTAAAAACAGATGCGAGCCGGACGAAGTCGACTGCACCGGTCATCATTAACAGTCCGGCGATGAAACATACGGCAACAAGCGAAGTCAGTACGCGAGCAAAGACGCGCGTCACCTTTGAACGGTTTTCGGTGATATAAATGAAATATTGCGAAAGCAAAATTGATATGAAAGGATAAGCCGACATCAGGTAAACGCTTCTTTTGCTCGACGGAATGGAATAGAAGAAAATAATGCAAATCAGAGCAATGATACTGAATCTTTTCATCTTTTCGATAGACAGAAACCAATTCCCGGCGTCCCGGAGGATTTGTTTGAACGACTTGTGCGGCAGTCGCCATTTTGCACCGAAAAGCGAGAAGACAAACAGTAGCGTCCACGGTATAAAACCGGACAGTAGCGTTATGAAATTATAGAAAATGCCTTCTTCATGTCCCAAATCGTAATTGATGGCGCTTTCGCCGAGATGGAAGAAACGACCGAAATTCTCTGCCGTAATGACATTGAGGAAGTCGTCGCCGCCTTGACGGTAAGCCGCAATATACCACAGCAAGGGAATGAAAATCGACGCAACGAATATGTACAGAAGCGATTTCAATATCTTCAAAAAGCTGTATTTCCGAAGAACGAGCAGGTATACAAAGTAGATGAACAGAGGCAGAATGATGCCCACCGGTCCCTTCGTAAGAATGGCGCAACTGAACAGAAACGGTATTATAACCGGCAAGCCTTTAAGTTCAAGTTTGTTTTCCCACCTGTAAAGCTGCATCAATCCGAGAACCGTAAAAGTCGTAAGCAGCATGTCTACACGAGCCGTCAGACCGGCACGGTGTATCTCGAAGCAAGTCAGCAGCAACAAAGTCGCTATGAACGCTTCCTGAAAACGGATTCTCTTGCCGAAAAAAGCCAGAACGAATCCGATTAGAATTAATTGAGCCAACGCCGACGGCAGGCGGGAAGTGAACTCCGTCACATGTCCGTCCGGCAGGGAAAAAGCAGCCATAAGCCAGTGAGCCATCGGCGGCTTGTAGGCAAACTCGCCGGCGTAGACCTCCGGGAGTATCCAGTTTCCGGACTCCAGCATGGATACGGCAACGGAAGCCTCGCGAGGCTCGCCTTTTGTATGGAAATCGTCGCCAATCCACGGCAAAAGCGCAAAAGCGCAAATTATTATGACCGATGTCACAGGTTTCTGGAGATATAAATATTGAAGAGCAGATGTTCTCATAACACAAAAAATTATCTTGGAGCTTTACGATACAAATAAATAGCTATAAAAGTATAGACAATATTGGGAATCCACGATGCAATCATGGGACTTACAAGGCCGCCGACGGCAAACGACGACGTCACGGTCATAAACAAAATATAGGAGAAACTCAGTCCGAGTCCGATGCCGATATTCATGCCCATACCGCCTTTTCTCTTGTACGACGACAGCGATACTCCGATAACGGTGAGGATGAAAAACGAAAAGGCGTTGGCAAAACGTTTGTGATATTCAATCTCGAAAGTCTGAATATTGCCGATGCCGCGTTTCTTCTGGCGGTTGATATGTCTGGCGAGTTCGGGACTTGTCATCGTTTCGCAGTCGTTTTCGGAAATCAGGAAATCGGCGGGGACGAACATAAGCGTCGTATCGCGTCGTGTTCCTGTTGTAATATTCTCGTACATGCCGTCGAAGTCCCTTATTATATAGTCAATTATCGTCCATTTATACAGCGAATCGTATTTTATGGAATTGGCTGTAAGTCTTGAGACGAGTTTCTTGCCGTCGAACCGTTCGAGAGAAAAGCGATAACCCATTCCGGCTTTGTTCGTATACATGTCGAAGTATGCGAAGACGCCCTGTTCGACTTCGAGCTGGACATTTTGGGCATATTCCACCTTTTTGTTTTTTTTGATGTAACTATATTCAAAATCAAGGCGCTGCTTGTTTGCCGGAGGTATGACGAAGGCGCTTAAAAAGAACATTGAAACGGCAATGATTGCGGCAGAGACGCCGTAAGGCAGCATCAGGCGGTCGAAGCTCATTCCTGTGGACAGCATGGCGATTATTTCGGACTTGTCGGCAAGTTTAGAGGTGAAGTAGATGACGGCGATAAACGTGAACAGCGAAGCGAACATGCTTATGAAGTACGGAATGAAATTGACGTAATATTTCGTGACTATTTCTTTCACGGTGAGTTCGGGCACCATGAACTTGTCGAACTTTTCATTGATGTCGAACACTATTACTATGAGGATTATGCCCGCCATTGCAAAGACAAACGTTCCGATGAACTGTTTGATTATATACTTGTCTATACGTTTAAATGTATTCATACTCTTTTGTTCAATTCGGGTACAAGACTGTTTTTCCAAGGGACGAAGTCGCCCAGAATGATATGCGAGCGTATATCTTTCATAAGCCGGATGTAGAAGGCAAGATTGTGGACGGACGCAATCTGAAGCGCAAGTATCTCGTCCGCCTTGAAAAGATGGTGCAGATACGCTTTCGAGTAGAAGGTATCGACAAAAGAATAGCCGTCGCTGTCGATAGGCGAGAAGTCGTCGGCCCATTTGCGGTTACGCATGTTTATCGTGCCGTTGCCGGTAAAAAGCTGGCCGTTGCGTCCGTTGCGCGTCGGCATGATGCAGTCGAACATGTCTACGCCCCTTTCGACGGCTTCGAGCAGATTGACCGGCGTGCCTACGCCCATCAGATAGCGCGGTTTGTCGTCCGGCAATATCTCGTTTACCGTTTCTATCATTTCATACATCGTTTCGACAGGCTCGCCTACGGCAAGTCCGCCGATTGCGTATCCGTCGGCGTCCGTTTGGGCTACGTTGATTGTCGCCTGTCTGCGAAGTTCCGGATAAACGCAGCCCTGTACGATGGGGAAAAGGCTTTGCGAGTATCCGTATCTTGGCTCCGTGTTCCTGAATTGCCTGATGCAGCGTTCGAGCCACAGTTCGGTGAGAGCCAGAGAACGGCGTGCGTAATCATAATCGGCGTCGCCGGGGCAACATTCATCGAAAGCCATTACGATGTCTGCGCCTATGATGCGTTGAATGTCGATTACTTTTTCGGGGCTGAAGAAATGTTTGCTTCCGTCTATGTGCGAGCGAAATTCTGCTCCTTCGGGGCGCAGTTTTCTGTTTTCGGCAAGCGAGAAGACCTGATAGCCGCCGCTGTCCGTCAGAATCGGGCGTTCCCAGCCGTTGAAGCGATGCAGGCCGCCTGCTTTTTCGATGATTTGCAAGCCGGGACGGAGATAGAGGTGATATGTGTTGCCGAGCATGATTTCGGCTTTTACGTCGTCGCGCAGTTCGGTTATGTGAACGGCTTTGATTGCAGCCTGTGTTCCTACCGGCATGAACACAGGAGTCTCGATACGTCCATGATCTGTCGCAATCAATCCTGCACGCGCGCCTGACGCCTTGTCCCTATGCTCTATTTTGAAGTTCATCGTCCTAAATTTCCTGCAAAGATACTAATTTTTATTACGCCATGCGTGCGGAATCAAATTTTTCATGTAATTTTGCAGTCAGAAATTAAACGGTAATAATTATGGCAACAATAACATTAAATTACGATGCCCGCAGTTTTCAGGCAAAAAAATTATTGGAATACGTCTTGTCGACCGGCATTTTCAAGGATGCAACGGAAGAAAAACGGAAAAAATCCGGCTTGGAACTTGCTTTGGAAGACGTACAGAAAGGGCGGGTTTATACCGCTTACGTTCCCAAGAACAAGGGAACAAATGAAAATGCAAATCGAGAAAAAGCAAAAAAATGACTGTTTCACAATTCTTTCAAGAGATCGGGAATTTTGACGAAAAGGCGATTTACACGGTGCAGTATACTAATCAGTTAAGAGTGTCAATCTTTCGTTTCGTAGAAATTTAGACCTGAATTTGTTGTTGGAAGTCGTTTATGCTTTGGCGCAAGGAAAATCATTGGGGCCAAAATACAAGCAGCATAAACTCACGGGTTACGACTTCGAAGTTTGGGAATGTCACATTACTTCCAACCGGTTGCTTACGTGGCAACAGATAAATAACAACATTGTAATTATTCTATTGGATACCGGCACACATTCCGATTTGTTTTGACGCATAAGCGTTATTCCTGCTTTTTAATATATTTTTAGCAACACCAGTTTGAGGTCTTTGATATTCCTGAAATCCGCATCAAAAGTTACTAATGGAATATCTGATTGTAATGCGGTCGCCGCTACAATGGCATCGGGAAGATTTATTCTGTATTTCTGTTTGAGTTGCTTTACGATTTGTTTTACAGGATACGTCAATTCAACTACATAGCAACTTTCTATCAACATATTGATTATTGATAATTCTTTCGGCGTCATATTTCGTTTACCGTATAATTCAAGCTCGGTTATCGAAGATATGAATACCTGTTTTCCAGTCAGAAAATCTATCACATCCAAATTATTATGCAATAGATGAATGAGGACGTTTGTGTCGCATAAAACCCTAATTCCACTCATCGCGTATTCGTTTTTGGAATACCAAAGGTTCTTCGTCCCATTGAATTTTTCCCGCAAACCGGGTCGGGTCAAAAACCTTGGCCGGTTTCATGTCTCTAATCTGACGGTTTATTTTTCGCCTGTCATATTTTTTTTCTATCACTACTACCATATATAATTATATTTTGGATACAAAGATACGGAATGTTTGCCGAGTAACAAAATTTTTCGTAACTTTGCATACGGATAAAACATTAATTATTAATAACAATATGAGAAATTATTTATTTATAGCAAGTTTGCTTATGCTTATGGCATCATGTACAGTGAAAAAAGAAGAGACTTCGGATGAAGTCAGGTTGATAACGCTCGATCCGGGACATTTCCATGCCGCGCTGGTGCAAAAGACGCCGTATCCCGGCGTCAGCGACGACGTTTACGTCTATTCGCCCGGCGGCGCCGACCTCGAAGAGCATCTTAAAAAAATCAAGGGCTATAACACGAGAGCCGACAATCCGACCCGATGGACTGAAACAGTCTATACCGGCCCGGATTTTCTCGACCGGATGCTGAGCGAGAAAAAGGGCAATGTCATGGTGACGGCCGGCAACAACGGCAAGAAGACGGAATATATTCTGCAAGCTCTCGGAGCGGGAATAAACGTTCTGGCCGATAAGCCCATGGCGATTAATACGTCCGGTTTTGAGACGCTTAAAGAATGTTTCAAAGTCGCGGAGCAAAACGGTCTGCTGCTTTACGACATCATGACGGAGCGTTTCGAGATAACGACCATTCTGCAAAAGGAGTTTTCGATGATTCCGGCCGTTTTCGGCGAGCAGCAGAACGGAACGTCCGACGATCCGGGAATAGTGAAGGAAAGCGTGCATCATTTCTTCAAGGTCGTTTCCGGAGCGCCGGTTATTCGTCCGGCATGGTTTTTCGATGTCAATCAGCAGGGCGAAGGCTTGGTGGATGTGACTACTCACCTGGTAGACCTCGTGCAGTGGGAATGTTTTCCGGAGCAGATCATTGATTACAGGACGGATATCGAGATGATAGCCGCCAGACGGTGGACTACGTCAATTTCTCCCGAACAGTTCCGGGAGGCTACCGGGCTTGACCGGTTTCCGGATTATTTGAAAAACGATGTCGCGGACGATACCTTGCGCGTGTATTCAAACGGAGACATACATTACCGGATACGCGGCGTTAATGCGAAAGTGTCGGTTATCTGGAATTATACTTATCCCGAAGGCGGCGGCGACACTCACTATTCGATTATGAAAGGATCGCGGTCGCATCTGATTATCGAGCAGGGCAAGGCACAGAATTACAAGCCGGCATTGTTTATCAAACATGTTGGAGCCGACCTCGAAGGGTTTGAGCAGGAATTGAGCCGTTCCTTGCCGGTTATTGCGGCGCGGTATGCGGGCGTGTCGCTCAACAGGATTGAAGCGGACAAATGGGAAGTCGTTGTGCCGGATGTTTATCGGAACGGTCACGAAGCGCATTTCGGTCAGGTGACGGAGAATTTCCTGCGCTATCTGAAGGAAGGCTCGATGCCGGAATGGGAGACGCCAAACATGCTTGCCAAATATTTCGTTACTACGGCGGCTCTGGACATGGCTAAAAAAATTGACAATTGACAATTTCTTCGGGTATCCGTCATTGTGAGGTACGAAGCAATCCGGAAATATACAGGGCGCTGAATTGCTTCGCAGGCTTGTAATGACGTATCCTGCCGTCATGTCGACCTGAGCGAGGCGCAGTGGAGACATCCGTTTGTCGGCTAACAGATGTCTTCGCTTCGATTGACATGACAGGATAGAACACAATGACGACGACAAAACCGATGCGCCGGTTTTGCATTCTGCAAGTCGCGGCAACCCGCTAACTGT
>JAITPH010000137.1 GCA_031289515.1 Tannerella sp. | reverse complement strand
GTTGTCCAGAAACGTAGCGGAATGTGGCACTCTTTGCGTGTCTTCATTATTCACGTCTATCATAGTTTTGAAAACGGCATAATCATCAAGATCAGTACCCGGAGTGGTACCGTGGTCGCCGCTAAGGACAGTCTTGTTTGTTACCCAGTCGCGCTGTTCGCGAACATTTTCGGCGCCTGAGAATCCGCCGTAGTCTTTTACGCCTTCTTTAAGTACGAATGCGTTTTTGTGCAGGTCGCCGGTATTGAGTGTGAGAGTACCGTTAAAAGCATCAACCGCATCGTAGATGGGTGTATACGTGCCCGCGGCAACCCAGACTTCACCGCCGCCTGTCACGGCAGCGACTGCGTCAATCATTGCCTGCAAGTCGCCGGAGGCTTTTGCCCACGTCGTGCCGTCGCCGCTTCCGTTTTCGGTGACATAGCGCCGAGTCTGTGCCAGTCCGGAATCCGGCAAAAGAAAAAGGAACAGGCAGCACAGAAGTGCTGCTGTTCCATTCAAGTTTTGTGTTTTGAAAAATCTGTTCATCTTTTTGTTTTTGTTTTAAGTTGATTTATATCCGTTCAATATTGCCAAAAGTTTTGAAGCGAATCTGGAGTTTCCTTGCATCCTCGGCGACTTGCGAATCGTAGCGCCGGGTGGCTGCGGTAATCTGTTCACCTATTGAAGTGATGTAGCGGTCTACGACGTTGCCCGCTTCGGCGATCCATGCCGTCAGCGCGCTTTTTCGCAGGTAGTTCGGTATACCTTCCTCTTTGCCGAGGAGGGTCAAGAATGCCGTAAGAAGATTCATTACGATGGCTTCGATTTCGGCATATTTTCCCAACAGATTCTTGAATACTACAAGGAATCCGGCATGCGCTTCACCGCGCAGATACGAAAAGACAATTGCTTTGATTTTCTTCATTGTGTTATAGTTTAATTAATGAATATATGTACGCGAGGAAAAAAATATGAGTTGATCCGGTCGACGTATTTTTCGGGAATGAAAACCGCACGTGCGGTCGGGTCGCTGCATCTTGCAGGAAACAAACCGCGCGCGCGGTTCGGTTCGCTGCCTCTTGCAGGTAAAAAAGCGGAGCGGGGGTTTTGGTCGTCGCAACGCGCGGGGATTTCAACCGGCGCTCCGGAGAGGTCGCGGAAATACTCGCGACCCCGGTTATATAAATACATTTTAAAAAAGAAATAAGCGATGTTACGGAGGCTGTTGCCTTGGGGAGGGATGACGGCTTGTTGCGGCTCGAAGAGTGACTGTTCTTTGCCGTCGCGGGTGAAAGGGTTAAAAATCCCCCCCCCCCTTTTATTTTTCGCAACTTTTTTTTGGTAACAGGGTTGCGTCCGTTTTAAAGCCGTAATCTGCATGAACCGTTATATTGATAAATATTTACGGCGCAAAGATATGTTATTTAATTTGAATCGACAACAAAACGGGAAAAATAATTATTTTTAATTAATTTGGCTCGATAATGGAGTTCAATAATGGACAATGGATGATTGAGATTGACGGACGTCATTGCGAGGCACGAAGCACTCCGGATTACAGGGCGCTGGATTGCTTCGTTCCTCGCAATGACGGATACTGCCCCAATGACGGATACCGACAATAATTGACAATGGATGATTGAGATTGGCGGACGTCATTTCGATGCACGAAGCAAACCGGATTACAGGGAGCTGGATTGCTTCGTTCCTCGCAATGACGGATACTGCTACCAATGACGGAGACTGTCCGCAATGACGGATACTCAATTGCTTTCCGGTCGGAGTTTGCGGACGACTGCGCCGGTGCGCCACATTTCACTGTCGTGCAAGGCGGCGAGTTCGCGATTCAGTTTCTCGCGGTAGTTCGGTTGCGAGTTTGAATCTATCGAACGTTGCGCCTCGTTTCCGGAGGCTACTTCGCGGTAAAGTTTCTCGAAGACCGGTTTCACGGCGTCGTGGAACGGCGTCATCCAGTCGAGCGCGCCGCGTTGTGCGGTTGTCGAGCAGTTGGCATACATCCAGTCCATGCCGTTTTCGGCGAAGAGCGGCATTAGCGACTGCGTCAGTTCCTCGACCGTCTCGTTGAACGCTTCCGAGGGCGTGTGACCGTTCTTGCGCAGCACCTCGTACTGTGCGAGCAGCAGACCCTGAATGGCGCCCATCAGCGTGCCGCGTTCGCCGGTCAGGTCGGAATATACCTCGCGCTGAAACGTCGTCTCGAACAGATAGCCGGAGCCTACGCCGATGCCGAGCGCGATGACGCGGTCTTTGGCGCGGCCGGTCGCATCGCGGTAGACGGCGTACGACGAGTTCAGTCCGCGTCCCTGAAGAAACATCCGGCGCAGCGACGTGCCGGAGCCTTTTGGCGCGACAAGTATCACGTCCACCTCGTTCGGCGGCACGATGCCCGTCCGTTCCCTGTACGTCACCGCGAAGCCGTGTGAAAAATACAGCGCCTTGCCCGGTCCGAGATGGCTTTTCACCGTCGGCCACACTTCAATCTGCGCCGCGTCGGAGAGCAGGTACTGCACTATCGTGGCGCGACAGCATGCTTCTTCTATCTCGAAGAGCGTCTCGCCCGGCTTCCAGCCGTCGGCAACGGCCTTGTCCCACGTCGCGCCCCGACGCTGTCCGACGATGACGTTAAATCCGTTGTCGCGGAGGTTCATACTCTGTCCCGGACCCTGCACTCCGTATCCGATCACTGCGATTGTCTCGCCTTTCAATACTTCTCTCGCCTTTTCAAGCGGAAATTCCTCGCGGGTAACTACGTTTTCGTTCACGCCGCCAAAATTAATTACTGCCATTTCTTTTTTGTTTTTTAGTTTATATGAATATTCTGATTGAGTTTATCTCCAATTTGCTTTCGCACGGCAAATCGCCTTGCCTTCGTGACAGATCGACATGACGTATTCGTCCTCCGCGACCTCTTTCCGGTGAAGCGCAAGCGACATTCCGTACATTCCTTCCGACAGATAGGCCATCTCGAAGCGGCGGACTTCCTTCGTCCGGTACAGGTCGAGGTCGAAGAGGTCGAGGACGTGCTCCATGTATTTGATGCTGTTGAAATGTCCGTTGATGTCGAGGTCGCTGTATTTAACCTGATAGGGCGTACCGTCCGTTCCGTCTTCGGCGGCGGCTGTCTTGCCGGGCTTTTCGATCGGGCACTCGCGGTCGACGATGTAAACGCTCAGACCCTCGACGTCGAGAGGCGTCGGGCGGCGCGTCGCCATGTCGATAGCCGCCCATATCGAGCGGGCATATCCGAACGGTCGGCCGTCGGCGTCGTTCAGTTCAAAGCAGCGGCTCGTGAAAATCCGTCCTACCTCGTCAATCCACGTGTACAGCGTGACCGGCTCGGACATTTCCGGGTAACGGACTATTTCTATCGCCATCCTCGAAAGCACCCATGCGGTATGCTTTTCGGTCATGCTGCTAAAGCCGAAGCCGCGCGACGAGGCATGATTCGACGCCGCGTGAAGCAGATAGTTTCCTATCATCGGAATCGTCACGCGCCCCCTGAAATCGAGCAGGTACGATTCGGTTACGAAGTTGAATACTCCCGTGTTGTTCTTTGCGTTCATTATTTCTTTTTTATTTTGTTTTCTACTGAGGCAAGCATGTCGCTCAGTCGCTCCACCTTGCTTTTCGTTATCGCTACACGTCCCGAACGGATGAACTGCAACACGCCGATGCGTTCGCTCAGTTCCCGAAACAGCGCCTGCGTTTCCTCGTAGTGGCCGTTCTTCTCAAGCACTACGCAGTCGCCGTTTATGTCGAGAACGCGGGCGTCGTACCTGCGAATCAGCTGTTCCACTCCCTCCATTTTTATAAACGCCTCCGTACTCAGTTTATAGAGCGCTATATCCTGATATACGAGGTCTTCGTCCGTATTGTAGTATGCCTTGAGAATATCTACCCGCCGGTCAATCTGTTTGACCACCTTTTCGATCGTTTCGCTGTCCGTAAAGGTAGTGATTGTAAACTTGTGAACGCCCTCGATAGCGGAAGGCGAGACGGACAGCGTTTCGATGTTAAGCTGTCTGCGGGTAAATATGATGGCAATCTGATTCAGCAAACCGACCGTATTCTCCGAAAAGATTATAACGGTAAAAAGCCTGTTCTCCATAATTTATCTATTTGTAATATTAATACAGCATCTGTGTTATGCACCCTCCGGCCGGCACCATCGGATAGACCATTCCGCACTTTTCGACGTTTGCGACAAGCAGAAACGGGCCGTCGTAAGCGAGCATCTCGCTGATAGCGTCGTCGAGGTCGTCGCGTTCGGCCAGGTTGCGCGTTCCCATGCCGTAAGCCTTGCCGATAGCCGCGAAATCGGGGTTTTCCATTTCGGTGGACGAGTAGCGTTCATTGAAAAACAGTTCCTGCCACTGGCGCACCATTCCGAGGAAGCGGTTGTTCAGTATAATCACCTTGACGGCGAGTTTCTCCTGCATGACGGTGCCGAGTTCCTGCAACGTCATCTGTATGCCGCCGTCGCCGACGAACAGGCAAACGGTACGTTCCGGCGCGCCGATCTTCGCGCCTATCGACGCGGGCAGACCGAAGCCCATCGTGCCGAGACCGCCCGACGTAACGACGCTGCGTGTCTGCGTATATTTGAAGTAGCGCGCGCCCATCATCTGATTCTGGCCGACGTCGGTGACGAGGACGGCTTTATTGCCTGTCGCCTCCGACACGCGGCGCACTATCTCGCCCATCCGCAGCTGTCCGCTTTGGGGATAGAGTTCTTTCGTGATGACCTTTTCGTATTCCTCTTCCCCGTCGGCGTCGAACGAAGCTATCCACTGCGCGTGTTTTGCCGGATTCAGCAGTTTCGTTATCGCCGAAAGCGTATCCTTCGCGTTGCCGAGTACCTTGACGTCCGTCCTGACGTTCTTGTCCATTTCCGAAACGTCGATGTCGAGATGTATTATTTTAGCCTGTTTGGCATACGTTTTCAGGTCGCCGGTCACGCGGTCGTCGAAACGCATTCCGACGGCAATCAGCACATCGCACTCGTTCGTCTTGCGGTTTGGCGCAATATTGCCGTGCATGCCCAGCATACCCTTGTTAAGGCGATAATCCGACGGCAATGCAGAGAGACCGAGCAGCGTAGAGCCTGCCGGAATATCCGCCTTTTCGAGAAACGATTTCAGTTCCGCCTCCGCGCCGCTGAGGATAACGCCCTGCCCCACGAGGGCGAACGGTTTTTCGGCTTTGTTTATCAGTTCGGCCGCTTTCTCCACCTTCTCCGGATTGATGTCGGGCCACGGCTGGTAGCTGCGGATGAAATCCACCGGCCGGTATTCATAGGCGACCGTCCCTACCTGCGCGTCTTTCGCTATGTCTATCACCACCGGGCCCGGCCGTCCCGTCGAGGCGATATAAAACGCCCGCGAAACGGCCCATGCAATATCTTCGGCGCGCCGCACCTGATATACCCATTTGGTTATCGGCAGCGTGATTCCTATCACGTCTACTTCCTGAAAGGCGTCCGTACCGAGCAGCGGCGACGGCACCTGACCTGTCAGCACTATCATCGGCGTACTGTCGAGCATCGCGTCGGCTATTCCGGTTATCGTATTCGTCGCGCCCGGTCCCGACGTGACCAGCGCAACGCCGACCTTGCCGCTCACCCGCGCATAGCCTTGAGCCGCATGTGTCGCGCCCTGCTCGTGCCTGACAAGCACGTGACGCAACTTGTCCCTGTAATCGTACAGGGCATCGTATATCGGTATCGCCTGCCCGCCGGGGTAGCCGAATATACATTCGACGCCTTCGGCTATCAATGTGCGAAGCAGGGCTTCCGATCCTGTTATCATCTTGTTCTGTTCCATTTTAGATTCATTTTCTTTCTGTCAAAATATCTTTCTAACTCCTCCCTTGTCGGCGGAAGTAACCATTGAGGCGTATGCCCGCAGCGACTTGGGTACAATGCGGTCGCGCACCGGATGCCATGCGTCCTGTCCGCGCGATTCCTCTTCGCCTCGGCGGGCGGAAAGTTCTTCCCCGCTCAAGATAACGTTTATACTTCTGTTCGGTATGTCAATTTCTATCGTATCGCCGTCGCGGACAAGACCGATAGCGCCGCCCGACGCAGCTTCGGGGGAGACGTGTCCGATGCTCAGTCCGGACGTGCCGCCGCTGAAACGGCCGTCGGTCACGAGCGCGCACTCCTTGCCGAGGTGCATTGATTTAATGTATGACGTGGGATAAAGCATCTCCTGCATTCCGGGGCCGCCTTTAGGTCCTTCGTAAGTGATGATTACCACGTCGCCGCTTCCGACTTTGCCGCCGAGTATGCCGTCGCAGGCATGTTCCTGTGACTGGAATACTTTTGCCGTGCCCTTGAAACGGAGGATGCTCTCGTCGACGCCCGCCGTCTTGACTACGCAGCCGTCCGTCGCTATGTTGCCCTTCAAAACAGCAAGGCCGCCGTCTTTTGAATAAGCGTGCCCGACGTCGCGAATACAGCCTTCCGCGCGGTCGTAATCAATGGCATCGTAGTACTCCGATTGCGATCCCATCGTCAGATTAAACCTTCCTGCCGGAGCGCTGCGGTATTTCTTCAAAGCCTCCGGAACGGCATCCGGGCTTGCGACGTCGAACTTGCCGATAGCTTCGCCAAGCGTCAATCCGTCTACACGCTTCACGGAAGTATCAAGCAGACCGGCCTTTGCAAGCTCGCCCATGATGGACATTATTCCTCCGGCGCGATTGACGTCCTGAATGTGAAATCGCTGCGTGTTCGGAGCAACCTTGCACAGACACGGCGACTTGCGCGACAATGCGTCGATATCCGCCATCGTGAAATCTACGCCCGCCTCGCTTGCTATCGCCAGCAGATGCAATACGGTATTAGTAGAGCCTCCCATCGCAATATCAAGCGTCATGGCGTTCAGGAAAGCCTCGCGCGTGGCGATGCTCAACGGCAAAACCGAGCTGTCGCCGCCGTCGTAATATTTATATGTATTGTCGACTATCAGTTTCGCCGCATCGCGAAATAGCTGAAGGCGGTTTTCGTGTGTCGCGACGATTGTGCCGTTGCCGGGCAATGCCATTCCGATAGCTTCGTTCAGGCAGTTCATCGAATTTGCGGTGAACATGCCGGAGCAGCTGCCGCAGGTCGGACATGCGTTTTCCTCTATTTTCGCCACTTCGTCGTCGCTTACCGACGGATCGGCCGCTTTAATCATTGCTACAATCAGGTCGAGGCGGTTGCCGTCGCTTTCGCCTGCTTCCATGGGTCCTCCGGAGACGAATACGGCAGGGATGTTAAGGCGCATTGCAGCCATCAGCATTCCGGGCGTTATCTTGTCGCAATTGCTTATGCAGACCATCGCGTCCGCCTTATGCGCATTTACCATGTATTCGACGCTGTCGGCAATCAGTTCGCGCGAGGGCAGCGAATATAACATTCCGTCGTGTCCCATTGCGATGCCGTCGTCGATAGCGATGGTATTAAATTCTGCGGCGAAGCAGCCGAGTTTTTCTATCTCCGCCTTCACCAACTGTCCCGCGTCGTGCAGGTGCACGTGTCCGGGCACAAACTGTGTGAACGAGTTTGCGATTGCTATAATCGGCTTGCCGGTCTGCTCTTTTGTCATTCCGTTTGCCGCCCAGAGCGCTCTTGCGCCTGCCATCCGGCGTCCCTGCGTGCTTGTCGAACTTCTCAATTTCATAATCGATATATTAAATAAAGCCTTCCCCTTATTGAATGAGAAAGGCTTACAATTCATTTTTTTTCTGCCCGCAAAGGTATGATTTCTTTATTAAACTGCAAACATATTTGCAGGATTTTTCATTTTCATCCATTTTTCCGCCCGCATAATGCCGTAAAATCAAAAAAATATCTTAACTTTGTACCTCGTAAAACGGTTTGCATGTTTTTTTCCGCATAAAAAAAAGAGTTTTTGCTTATGATATTAACGGCTATTACAAACGTGACGCTTCCGCTGACTGATCCGATACTCAAATTTCTGGTCATACTCGTTATCATACTTGCTGCGCCAATCCTGCTCAGGAAGCTGAAGATACCATCCATACTCGGTCTGATAATCTCCGGAGCGATTATCGGGCCGAACGGCATCAACCTGATGGAACGCGACGGCAGCATAATCCTGTCCGGCACGGCCGGGTTGCTCTACATCATGTTTCTCGCCGGTTTGGACATCGACCTCGCCGACTTCAAGAAAAACAGCTCCAAAAGCATACTCTTCGGCTTGTACACCTTCTCCATCCCTCTGTTATTCGGTTTCGTTTCGGGCTTCTACATACTCCATTTCTCGCTCAATTCTTCGCTTCTGCTCGCAAGCATGTTCGCCTCGCACACGCTGATTGCATATCCGATAATCAGCAGATACGGAATCACCAAAAACCGCGCGGTGACGATAGCCGTCGGCGGAACGCTGATAACAGACACGCTTTCGCTGCTTGTGCTCGCTTCCGTCGTAGGAATGACGACCGGTGAAGTAAATTCGGCTTTCTGGATACGCATCATCGTTTCTACCATTATCGCCGTCTCCATTATCGCATTCCTGTTTCCTGTAATAGCCAGATGGTTTTTGAAGCGTTTCAAGGACAGGGTTTCGCAATATATCTTTGTGCTTGCGATGGTTTTTTTCGGCGCCGTGCTGTCGGAATTGGCAGGAATAGAAGGCATCGTCGGCGCTTTCCTCGCCGGATTGTCGCTCAACAAACTGATACCGTCGACTTCGCCGCTGATGAATCGCATCGAATTTGTCGGAAACGCCATTTTCATTCCCTTCTTCCTTATCGGAGTGGGAATGCTGGTCGATTATCGAGCTTTTTTTAGCGATTTCCAAACTATCAAGGTTGCGCTTCTTCTGACTTTCATAGCAATAGCCTCAAAATACATTGCGTCGTGGATTACTCAAAAATCGTTTAAATATACTCCCGACGAGCGAAACGTGATATTCGGACTGAGCAACGCGCGTGTAGCGGCAACGTTAGCCATCGTAACGGTCGGATACAACATCATCCTCGGACATGCCGAATCGGGCGAGCCGGTAAGACTGTTGAGCCAGAGCGTACTGGACGGCACAATAGTAATGATTCTGATAACATGCACGGTGGCATCGTTTGCAGCACAGAAGGGAGCGAGGAAAATATCTCTGCTCCAGTCCGACCCGAACAACGAAAAAGACAATCCCGTTTACGAAAACTTCCTTATTTCGCTGTCGCATCCCGACAATATCGACGAACTGATAAACCTCAGCATGTTGATAAAAAAGAAGGATAAAAGAAACAGCCTATACGCCCTGAACGTCATAAACAACAAAAATCCCGACCCCGGCGCCGACAAGAAATCGCGCGAGATACTTGAGAAAGCCCAGATAAAGGCATCGGCAGCCGACGTTCACCTGAACACGCTGCTGCGTTACGACCGCAGCGTTCCGAACGCCATAATGAGCGTCATTAAGGAGACGCAGGCGTCAGACCTTATTTTGGGGCTTCATATCCAATACGTCATGACGGAATCGTTTCTGGGAAACCTGACGGAAAATATTCTGGAAAACAGTAATGTGACTACATACATCTACCGCTCCGTACAGCCTGTTTCCACAATCAGGCGTCATATCGTCGTAATACCGCAACATGCCGAAACGGAGCTTGGCTTCCCTTTCTGGGTCGTCAAAATGTGGCGGCTCGCGCTCAATACCGGCAGCAAACTGATTTTCTACGGAGCCAAGGAGACAATCAATATCCTCAAAGATGTCCATCAGAACAATCACATCGAAGCCGAGTTCAATCTGTTCAACAATTGGGACGACTTCCTCGTACTAAAGCAAAACATGCAGAAAGACGACAATATGGTCATCGTAATGAGCCGCCGAAACAAGACCTCGTACCAGTCGGGCATGAAAAACATTCCGAATTACCTGAACAAATACTTCACTTCGTACAATTTCATGCTCATCTATCCGATGCAGTTATCCACGAAAGAAAACAATAACGCATCGCTGCTCGACGCATCAATACTTGCGAGTATGGAAATCGGAGGAATAGGAAAAGCAATATCCAAAATTTTAAAAGTTAAATAATAAAGAGAATTAACATGACAACAAAAAATCTGATTTTATGCGCAATCATTGCATTATCGGGAGTTACGACAGCCGCCTCCGCGCAATCCGGCTATACTCCTGCGGAATCAAACCTTCAAGCTCGCGAGACTTTCAGCGACGACAAGTTCGGAATCTTCATTCACTGGGGCATATACAGTATGCTTGCCGACGGCGAATGGGCTTTAAACAGCAAGAATCTCAAGCATGAAGAATATTCCAAACTCGCTTCGGGCTTCTATCCGTCGAAATTCAGCGCCGCCGAATGGGTCGCGGCGATAAAAGCCTCCGGAGCGAAATATATCACGATAACATCGCGTCACCACGACGGTTTCTCGATGTTCGGCACGAAGCAGTCGGACTATAACATCGTCGACGCAACGCCTTTCAAACGCGACGTCCTCGCGGAACTTGCAGCCGAATGCCGGAAACAGGGAATCCGCCTGCATTTCTACTACTCGCATCTCGATTGGGGACGCGACGATTACTTTCCGCTCGGTCGCACAGGCAAAAACACCGGTCGCACCCGCCAAGGCAAATGGAGCGATTACTGCGCCTTTATGAACAGTCAGCTGACGGAACTCCTGTCGAACTACGGACCTGTCGGAGCTATCTGGTTTGACGGCATGTGGGACAAGGACATCTACGAAGACGGCATGACGGCGAAGACATGGGGACTTGACGAGACTTACGCGCTGATACACAAATTGCAGCCTGCATGTCTGGTAGGCAACAACCACCATATCACGCCGTTTTCGGGCGAGGATATTCAATTATTCGAACGCGACCTGCCGGGCGAAAACAAAGCCGGACTTTCGGGACAGGGCATAAGTCCGCTCCCGCTTGAAACATGCGAGACCATGAACGGAATGTGGGGATACCGCATGGTCGACCAGAACTACAAATCCACAAAAACGCTGATACAATATTTAGTAAAAGCGGCAGGCAAAAACGCAAACCTGCTGATGAACATCGGCCCTCAACCTAACGGCGAACTGCCCGCCATAGCCGTCGAAAGGCTTAAAGAAATGGGCAAATGGATGAACACGTACGGTGAAACCGTCTACGGCACGCGCGGCGGACCTGTAAAACCGCACGACTGGGGCGTAACAACCCATAAAGGCAACGTCGTGTACGTGCACATAATGAATCTTCAGGACAAGGCGCTGTATATTCCGTTTACCGGCGACGCCAAGCTGAAAAAAGCCGCCGTATTTGCCGACAAAAAAGCCGTAAAATACACGCAGGACAAGGAAGGCATTCTGCTGAAATTCGATGATGCGCCTGCCGAAATAGACTATGTTGTAGAACTGACGTTTAACCAAAGTTTTTAAAAGGGAATGACTTATAATTTTGATGAAGAAATAGACAGGCGAGGCTCGGATTGCATCAAGTACGATTTACTGAAAGAACGGTACGGACGCGATGATCTGGATCCTCTGTGGGTTGCGGATATGGATTTCCGCACGCCCGACTTCATTGTTGATGCGCTGAAAAAACGCTGCGAACATCCGGTCTTCGGATATTCGTATCTTTCGGACGATTATTATACCGGTATCATCAACTGGACTTACAAGCTGCATAACTGGAAAGTCCGCCGCGAATGGCTCTGCTTTGTTCCGGGCATCGTCAGGGGCATAGCTTACGCCGTCGAATATCTGTCGTCGCCGGGCGATAAAGTCATCATACAGCCGCCGGTTTATCATCCTTTCCGGATTGTTCCCGAAAAGCTCGGACGCGAAGTGGTAAACAATCCCCTGAAACTTGTCGACGGCGAATATGAGATGGATTTCGAGCAACTGAAAACTGTTATCGACGACAAATGCAAGGTTCTGATACTGTCAAACCCGCATAATCCGGCCGGCATAGTCTGGAAAAAGGAGACATTGCAGCAATTGGCGTCGATTTGCGCCGGACATAATATCGTTGTTATTTCCGACGAAATACACTCCGAGATGGCGCATCCGCCGTTCACGCATCATCCGTTTCCGACCGTTTCCGACGAAGCGGCTGCGTGCGGCATAACGTTTTCGGCGCCGAGCAAGACCTTCAATATCGCAGGCATAATCGCCTCTTACGCCATTGTGCCCGACGAACGGCTGCGCAAGGGATTCTATTCCTATCTCGAAGCGGGCGAATTTAACGAAGGCTCGCTGTTCTCCTACGTGGCGACCGTTGCCGCATATAAACACGGAGACGAATGGCGTCGCCAAATGCTTGACTATGTCCGGAGAAACGTCCTGTTTGTCGACGATTACCTGAAACAAAACATACCGCAGATAAAAGCCTACATGCCGCAGGCGTCGTTCCTGCTGTGGCTCGATTGCAGGGGATTGGGACTTTCGCAAAGGGAACTGAACGATATGGTCACCGCCGGAGCGCATCTCGCCCTGAGCGACGGCTCGATTTTCGGCAAGGAAGGCGAAGGATACATGCGTATAAACGTCGGATGCCCGCGCCTCTACCTCGAAAAAGCTATGGAATCGCTGAAAAAATCGGTTGAATTTCTGAAATAGTCGTACTTTATGATTTCATCGGAGACGCCCCAGGCGTCTCCGATGTGTCGTACGTATTCTTCCGTCGCGCCGGATGCGTCGCCGTACAGTCTGTTATGCGGGTCGACGGATATGTTTTTCTTTTGCCCGCCGAACACGTTTATGCCTAAACCCTTCCATTCGTAGTCCGTCAAGCCCATCAAGTACATCAAAGTAGGATATATGTCTATCTGACCCATAACGCCATCGTATCTCAAACAGCCTGTCCGGTCTTCTCCCCTGCCAGCCAAAATGACTTCGGGCATATTTACTATTATAAAAGGTACGAAGGGCGCTTCGGATACCATATCCCTGATTTTTTCGGTGTTCCGCAAGCCGCTTCGCATACCGACAAGTCCCTCGTGGTCGCCGGTAATAACAATCATTGTGTTCCGGAAATCGGGAGTATGGCGGATGGTTTCGACGAACTCGCCCAAAGCGCTGTCGGTATAGTTTGCCACCGTCATGTAATCGCGCAGGGTTGCAGGTATCTCCGGCGAGAACGAGACTTTCCCCAGATTCCGGGGCAGGACAAACGGAAAATGACCGGAATACGTGACTATCTGCAACAGATTCGCGCCGTCCGCCCACGTCTGCCCGCCGACAATTTTCGCGGCGCACTGCCGGAGCAGCGAAGCATCGCCCAATTGACGGCGGTAATGGGGACCTACCTTTTCGTCAAGGTCGAAGTCCGCTTTCGAGACAAGACGGTCGTAGCCGAACGCCGCCGCAATGACGGCTTGATTCCATACCGGCGGCTTGTCTGCCGTCAGGACAAACGAATGAGCCGCCTCGCCGTATTTCTCTTTCATCGCCTTTGCCAGCGACGGATAGTACGAATGTGGATATTTCAGACTGTAGACGCCGTTATCAATTGGCAGCAAGCCTGCATTTATCATCAGTTGAGCGTCTATCGAACGGCCGCCCTTCACTTGCGAAAGCACGTGGGGAGCGTAAAACGTAGACGCCTCGCGAAGCAGGCGGTTCAGGCAGGGCGTAAGTTCCCGACCCTCGACAGTCCGTTCCAGAACCCAGCTTTCGAGCGATTCGGCAAGGATTATTATGCAGTTGGTGCGTGTGTCCTCCGGTTGCGTCATGTTTGAGGGATGCCGCTTTATCCAGTCCAGAATACGCGCGCCGGTCTGGGGAGTATAAATTTCCCTGTCGCGCACATAATCGTAATAAAGCGACCCGAATACGGTATACATCGGCGTGCCGCACGTGTGGGTATACGAATCCTGCAACGACTCGTATGCCTTCTTGAAACCGCCCTTGACGGAGGTAATCAGGACGGCGGCAACGACGAAAATCCCTGTAAGCGCCGCATATCTTGCGAGACGTCCGGGAGCGCCTGCCGTATATTTTTTTCTTCTTTTCAAGTAATAAAGCGCCCAGACAACAGTAGAGAGCGCAAACATGACGTCGCCGACCTCGGCCGAGCCGGAAATGCTGCTCGTAAAATCGGCCATATTGCCTATCAGATTGTAACTGCTCAGCGGAATTGCGGTATAGTAAGTGCGGAAATAAATCAGATTCGACAACAGAGCCATGCCCAGCAGCACGTCAATGACCCACATCGGCCAGACGGCGCGCGACACGACGACCGGCAACGTCAGCGCCAGCGCCAGCAGAATGCCGAAGATATAAGTCTCCGCTTCCGAGAACGGTCTGAATGTCGAAATCGAGCACCAGCTGTAGTCAAACCAAAGTATTTTGAATAATATCAATAGAAAAAACAATAGAAACAAACTTCTGTTTTTCCTGTCGGGGAAGAAAAATTCCGTAACCCCGCCAAACCAAGCAATTACTCTAACCATATAAATAATCTCGTTTTATATTTTGGCGCAAAAGTATAAATAATTAGATAAAGAATCACTACCTTTGCGCCTCATTTAGCAAAAATAATTATGAGAATTTCAAAAAACAAATTCATTTCGGTCACTTACGACCTCCATGTCGGCGACGACGAAGAAGAGCGCGAACTGATGGAAAGCGCGACGAAAGAAAGTCCGTTAAATTTTATTTTCGGCATAGGCGCAATGCTGCCTTTCTTTGAAGAAAAAATCAGCGGACTTGAAACAGGCAGTAAATTCGAGTTTTCTCTGACGCCCGAAAACGGCTACGGAGAATATAACGAAGATCATCTCGTAGACCTGCCCAGAAGCATATTTGAGGTGAACGGCAAGTTCGACGACGAATACATCAAGGAAGGCGTGACCCTTCCGATGGTGAACTCGAACGGCGAGCGCATGAACGGCTCCGTCATCGAAATAAAAGACGATGTCATAGTAATGGATTTCAACCATCCCCTGGCGGGCGAGACCTTGCATTTCAGCGGCGAGATTCTCGACGTTCACGAGCCGACCGAAGCGGAAATAGCGGAGATGAACGAGACGATGGGCGGCGGATGCGGTTGCTGCGGCAACGGATGCGACGACTGTTGCGACGAAGACGGCTGCTGCGATGACGACGACGGCTGCTGCTGCGAAAAAAAATGAATACCTTCGGCAAACTGTTTACGCTAACTTCGTTCGGCGAATCGCACGGTCCGGCGACAGGAGGCATAATCGACGGCTGCCCGGCCGGCGTCGCCATTGATATGGACTGTATTCAGGCGGAACTTGACCGTCGCCGGCCGGGTCAGTCATCCCTGACTACGTCACGCCGGGAATCCGACAGGGTTGAGTTTCTGTCGGGCATCTACGGGGGCATGACGACCGGCGCGCCGATAGGTTTCACGGTCAAAAACGAGAATCAGCATTCGGACGACTACAACGATCTGAAAGACGTATACCGTCCGTCGCACGCCGATTTCACCTATCAAATGAAATACGGTTTGCGCGACCCGCGCGGAGGCGGACGCAGTTCGGCGCGCGAAACGGTTGCGCGTTGCGTGGCCGGGGCTGTCGCCAAAACAGTCCTCCGGCAGAAAGGCATTTCCATTCAGGCTTACGCCTCGCAAATAGGAAATATCCGTTTGGACGGCTCATACACGGATTACGACCTGAATCTGACGGAGACGAACGCCGTCCGCTGTCCGGATGCGCAAAAAGCGTCCGAAATGGAGGCTCTCGTCCGGAAGATAAAGGGCGAAGGCGATTCCGTCGGAGGCGTCGTGAGTTGCGTCGTCAAGGGAGCGCCTGCCGGATTGGGCGAGCCTGTCTTCGGCAAACTTCATGCTGCGCTCGGAGCGGCAATGTTGAGTATTAACGCGGCAAAGGGTTTCGATTACGGCGACGGATTCGACGCTCCGCTCTTCAAAGGCTCGGAACATAACGACGAGTTTTTCAACGACAACGGCAACATAAGCGTGCGTTCAAATTACTCCGGAGGGATTCAGGGCGGCATCTCAAACGGCCAAGACATTTATTTCCGCGTAGCTTTCAAAGCGGTTGCAACACTGCTCCGCGAACAAAAAACGGTAGACAAAAACGCCAACGAAGTAATCCTGAAAGCAAGAGGCCGCCACGACCCGTGCGTCATCCCCCGCGCAGTGCCGATCGTCGAAGCTATGGCGGCTATTACTATCCTTGACTTTGTTTTAATTGAAAATTGAAAGTCGGCG
>JAITPH010000124.1 GCA_031289515.1 Tannerella sp. | reverse complement strand
ATTTGCCGGTCGGCTTCGGGCATGTAGCCGACGTCGTTGCTGTCGAAGCCGGGCGAATACCACGAATATACGTGTTGCGTGATCCACTTGTTTTCGCCTCCGCGCCCGATGCTGACAGTGCCGTGCGATCCGTTGAGCGACGTCAGCGAACTGTCGACGGCAATGTGCGGCGCGCCCTCGCGGTGAAAATAGTGGACAGGCGACCGTTGCAGCGCCGTAATGGCTTTCGTCGAGCCTTCGACGCGACTGTACATCACGTAGCCGCGTGCATAATAATTGCGGTTGAAGAAATACTGCTCAAAATCGACAGCGCCCACGTAGGCATTGCCCGGAAGCGCCTGCAGATGCTCGTCGCGAATGGAGCGGTTGACGGCCGTCGCCATGCCGCCGACGACGGTATTTCCGCCGCTGAAATCCTGCTGAACGCGCGCCACGGAATAGCTCGTGAACGGTTGCGCCGTCATCCGGTATTCGTTTCCGTCGTCCGTGATTCGCGCCGATTCCTTTGCCGTGAGGCTATTGAGCAGACCGACGGATAAACCTTTCCGCGTCTTCCCGCTTACCTTCAATGCGCTGAGGATGTGCGTCTGTTGGGGCGTGTCGCTGTACCGGCCTTCGCGACCGTCGGGCGACCACGACGGCGGCGACCCGATGCGGCGCGAATAAAACATCATCGCGTCATCCTTCAGGTCGAAAATTTTTTTGCCTTCGAGGAAGAATGGACGTTTCTCTTCGTAGTAGGTTTCGTAGGCGGTCAGGTTGATGGTCGACGGATCGGCTTCGATCTGTCCGAAGTCGGGATTGATCGTGAAGTCAAGCGTAAAGTCGCTCGACAAGCCTACTTTGCCGTCCAGCCCGACGCCGTAGTCCCAGCTGCTGCCGGTGGAATACGGATTGTCGTCCTCGCGCGGCGACCGGATGTTCTTGACCGACGTGTAGGGCGACAGCTCGATGCGTCGCGACTTGGGGAGATCGGATATGCCGCCAAGTCTGGCCAGCGAATAGATGTAGCCTTTGTTTTGACGCGGGATGAGGTGATAGTGCACCTGTTCCTGCTTGCGGTCGATCACGCGTATCGCCTGAAATCCCCACTCCTGTTCCGTTTTGTTAGAATAGCGCAGTTGCGAGAGGGGGATTCGCATTTCGGCGTACCATCCCCGGTCGTCGTGCGAGACGCGCCCTTCCCACACGGCGTTCCACGTGTAGTCGTCGTTGCTGCTGTTGAAACAAAGGAAATCGCAGAGCGTGCCTCCGGCCGTCAGTACGAAGGCGAAGCCGGTGCGCTTGTCGTCGTAGCTGTCGAGGACGATGCAGACGGCGTCGCCCTTGAGGTTGTCGCGCGGCGACATCCAGCGATTTATCTTGTCCGGCTCGGCGTCGAAGTTGCGAAACGCTACATATATATTATGGCTGTCGTAAAGTATCTTCATGCGCGTTTCTTCCGTTTCGGGTTTGCCTTCGTCGGGCTGCTGCTGCACGAAAGTATGCGACCATTCGCCGTCGCCCGCCCAGCAATCGTCGTCCAGAACGCCGTCGATATGCGGCGCCGCCGTCGCGCGAGCGGTTTGATACGAAGCCGCGTTGATACTGTCCGCCGCCGTCTGTGCCGATGCGCCGGAAACAGTGCAGGCCGCCAAGCCCGCTGCTATTGATGTCATCATCTTTCTCATGAAGTACGAATATATGTTTCTACTTACAGTAGACGTATTATTATGTAAAATGTTACAGTCGTATGAGAATTTGTTTGGAATCGGCATGATTGGCAAAACACGCCCTTCACGGCATGATTCGGCGCCGTCAATGACAAATATCGCATCCGAAATGAGAGAAATAGCCGTTTTTTTATTAACTTTGCAGAAAAAATTTGGTCAATATGAAATTAAGTATAGAATTTTTATTATTGTTTCTTTCTGTTCTTTTCCTGATCAGTTTGTACGCGACCAAAGCAAGTTCGCGGTTTGGCGTTCCTGTTTTGTTGCTTTTTTTGGGAATAGGAATGTTGTTCGGTACGGACGGTCTGGGTTTTGAATTTCAAAACTATGACACTGCGCAGATTATCGGGACGATTGCTCTCTGTATTATTCTGTTTTCGGGCGGATTGGACACAAAATACGAAGACATTAAACCTGTCGCCGGACAAGGTATTATTTTGTCGACCGTCGGCGTGTTGCTGATGTCCTTTTTTACGGGAATTTTCATTTATTATGTAGCCGAATACTGTTTTCCGTCAATTCATTTGTCTTTCTTGGAATCTTTATTATTGGCTTCGGTCATGTCGTCTACCGATTCGGCGTCGGTATTTTCTATTTTGCGGGGAAAAGGGGTGCGGTTGAAAAGCAAATTGCGTCCGTTACTGGAGCTGGAAAGCGGTAGCAACGACCCGATGGCTTATATGCTGACCATCATTTTAATTCAGTTGATTAGCGCCTCCGTGAATGGAAATACGGAATACGGGAAAGCCTTTATTGACTTTTTAATGCAATTCGCTATCGGCGGTCTGGCGGGATTTCTGCTCGGAAAAATAGCCGTGAAAATGATTAACAAAATCAATATGGATAACGATTCGCTTTATCCGATATTGACTTTTACCTGCGGCATATTTATTTTCTCGGCTACGTATTTTTTGCATGGCAACGGTTATCTGGCGGTTTATATCGGCGGTTTGGTCATCGGTAACGCCAAGATTGTGCACAAGCGTTCTTCCATCCGGTTTTTCGATGGATTGGCGTGGATTAGTCAGATAATTATGTTCCTCACACTGGGATTGCTGATCAATCCGAAAGACCTTTGGCCGGTAGCGCTGGTAAGCATAATTATCGGCTCGTTTATGATTGTCGGCTCGCGACCCCTGTCCGTTTTCATTTCCCTGATTCCTTTTCGCCGGATGGGATTTAAGGAAAAACTTTTTGTTTCGTGGGTGGGTTTGCGTGGCGCCGTGCCGATCATTTTTGCCATTTTGCCGTTAGCCGCCGGTTTGGATAATGCTCATTTGATATTCAATATCGTCTTTTTCATCACGCTGCTTTCCCTGTTAGTTCAGGGAACTACGCTGACCCGGTTTGCCCGCTGGCTGCATTTGGCAAATACGGGAGAGGACAAAAGCATTCTTCAGGATTTTGATGTGGAATTTTCCGAAGACATCAAGTCTACAATGACGGAAATCGCCTTGAACAAAGCTATTTTGGCGAAAGGAAACCGCTTGATGGACATTCCTTTACCCAATCATACGTTGGCGATAATGGTGAAACGGGATGCTAAATATTTCATTCCAAAAGGAAACACGGAATTGCATC
>JAITPH010000046.1 GCA_031289515.1 Tannerella sp. | reverse complement strand
CTGTGCGTACCGGAAGGGAGAGCGCCGACGAATATGAAGGGAGCGTTCTTTTGTTTTGCCGCCTTTTGTTTGACGTCGTTGACCGTTATTTTGTAACTATCCGACAACAATGGCAAATATACTTCGCTTTCCATGTTTGCAGGTATTATTATATGTACGCGATATTCACGGGCAGTTCTTTCTACTCCGATGCTTATTTCTCCCTTGATGGTTGGAATGACCGCTTTAGCCCATGAAAGCGATGCTGTCTGCGGGCGGATGCGAACTTTGTCGAAACCCGGCAGCAAAGGCTCTACACCCATCAACCGAAACGGAATGATATTGGCAGGAGCCGCTCCCCATGCGTGATTCCAGTCCTGATTAGGCTTGTACTTGTTATCCCAAGCCTCCAAAGCGATGGTAGAGCCGGATCGAATCATGTTATACCAGCTTCTGTCGTCGGTTTTGGTAAGCATCGAAAGAGCATAATCCGCATCAGAGGCATTGTAGAGCGCATCCATCAGAAACTGCGAGCCGTATACGCTGCAAGCCATCTTGCGGGAATGAATGAAATCGAGTATTTTGGAAATCCTGTCCGGCGAAACCATCCCGAAAGCCACAGGAAACATGTTTGAATGAAGAGACGCATGATTTGTCGTGTCGCCATCAACATAATAACCATGCTTTCCATTAAAAAACATCCTGTTAAACCGCGCGAGCATCAATTTCGTTTCTTTGTCGAAATAAACCGCTTCGTCCTTCAAAGAGAGCGCAGTTGCTATTTCTGCCAACAGTTTGAGAGATTCGTAATGATAAGCATTTGTTACCGCGTTATAATCCGAAAAGACAAATCCGTCCGCCTCGCCCCCTTCCTGCTCGTATAGTCCGAGAATACCCGCATGAGGCCAGTCAACTATATCGCGTATATTCTCGTTGAAACGGATAGAAGACCGAAATTCAGGCGTTTGAAGCCCGGTAGTCGTACTTATCAAGCCGTTTTTTTCTCTCAACCCGATAAGCGCCCTTGTTTTAAGTATCTCATAATTAGCCTTCAACGAGCGGCTGTCGCCTGTATACATATAATCGTTCCATGCCATCAAAACAGCCTGCATTATCCATTCCGTAGGCCATGTAGGTTTTTCGAGCAGATACTCAAACGATCGCCGAGCCATCGAATACTCCCTGTCCACGCCATAATGGGAAAGCTGATTAATCAGAGCATCAGCCTCGTAAGGAATACGCTCGCGGTCGCCATCGACATAAATACCTAAAAACGAGGTCGCTTTTATAGTATGCTTGCATAAATCCCACACTTGATTGAGAGTATCGTTGCTGCATTTAAAATAGGAAGCCGAATCGTCGAAGGGATAATGAACAGTCTCTCTGACCACGTCAGACGAAGAAAGCGCAGAACCGTAACCCTCGATTTCGCAATATCTGAAAGGCAGGACTTCGCCGATATAATCAGGCATTTTGACGGCAGCCCGACCGGTATTTCGCATGTCTCTTGCAATATTTATCCGGTAAGTATGCGTTCCTTTCATAAGTCCCAGACTATAACGGTGATAGCGAATTGTGCCTCCGGGTTTTCTGTCGATTCCGCCGTCGTCGGCCAGACATTCGCCGAGATGTACCGTCACGCTGTCGTTATCTTTAACAGAAGTGAGAGTTACGGACAGCTGACCGAAGGCGTCTTTCCCAAAGTCGACGAGTAAGCCGGAAGAAGCGCCTGCCTTGGATATCGAAATCGGATAATCGACGGATTTCACTTGGGGATAAAAACTTGCCTTATAATCGGACATTTCGCCCGCAGTCCGAAAAGCCTTTACCGCCGACCAGTCGCTTTCGCCCGAAGTATTCGTGACCGTCTTGACGCGCCAGAAATAATTTTTGTTCGCTTGCAGTGCTTCGCCGCCGTACAAAACCGATGTCGATTTCCGGCTTTCGATAAAATCGCTGTCCCAGACGTTGCCTTTGCCCGAAGCGGCGTCCGCAAAGTTATCCGCAACTATTATCCGGTACGAGTTCTGACGGATTTCCGCCGCTTCGCCCGGAACTGCCCAGCTGAATGAAGGATAGGCGGATTTTATTTCAACATACTGAAAATGAGCGGCCTCATAGCCCATCCGCCATACCGGAACGTTAGTCGCAAAGCCGTTTTGCCATGTCAAGTCCGTGTGCTCAATCAAATCCGTGAGCAGACCGTAAGGCTTGTTTTCGGAGGCTGAAGACGCTGAAGATGCAAAAGACGTCGAAGATGCCGAAACCGCAGAAGATGCAGAAGATGCCGAAACCGCAGATGACGCCGAGACCGCCGAAAACGTCGAGCCGGCCAATAAAATAAAGCTGATTACTAATGTGTTATAATACTTCATGATTGTTAAAAATTATTTTGTTCAATTAAACTTATTATATCGTCAAGCATAGATTTTTCAACCGGTTTAGTCCGCGCCAAATCGAGCAGTCTCGTTTTGATTTCGGAAGAAGAGAAGACGGAGCCTTTGACAGCGTCGCTCACGGCGTAAATAAAATTCGTATCCATACTGTCGGAATACGCGATGGCATCCCGAATTATTCCGCTTTCGACGCAAAACTGAAACGTCAGGTCTCCCCATGCAAAACGGTTGCCGTACTCGGTTGTAAACGGCAGTTTGCGCCCCATCCGCCATTCCCACGACGAGTATTTTTCTTCGTATCGTTCCACCTCTTGGGGGTTCAATCGCTCGTCGGGAAAGGGTTGGGGAACGCCTCCGTAGACTTCGCCAAATGCTTCTATCAGAGCCTTTTTCAGCGATTCGACAGTGATTTCGGGCGCAAGTTCCCTGAGATTTATAACCCGCGAGCGGACGGAACTGACGCCTTTCGATTGCAGTTTATCATGCGAAACATTGAGATATTTCGAGAGATTCGACATTTCGACGTCGAGAAGCAGCGTACCGTGATGATAACAATGTCCGCGCGAATTGAAGAATGCGTTTCCCGAAAACTTCCTGCCGTCGGTCAGCACGTCGTTACGCCCCGATCTTTCGGCAAATATCCCAAACTTTCGCACCGCGCGGATTATCACATCAAGCTGGCGACCGACGTCATAATCTTCTTCCCTCACAAGAAAAGTAAAATTCAGGTTGCCGAGGTCGTGAAAAACAGCTCCGCCACCCGACATTCGACGCGCAAGGAAGCCGCCGTCCTGCTCAAGTTCTTTCACATGGCACTCCTTCCATGGGTTTTGATTCACTCCAATAACAACCGTATGCCTGTTTTGCCACAGATAAAGGATACATTCTTCGCAGCAGACATTCCAAAGAAGAAACTCTTCCATAGCAAGATTCTTATACGGATTAGTTTGTCCGGTAGTGATAAACGACAGGCGTTTACTTCCGGTTTGCTGATTTGATGCGCTTTCTTGTACAGTATTCATACTCTTGTTGCTTATGATTTCGAGGCAAAGATAATATTTTTTTGAAAAATAATTCGAAAAATGCTTGGTTTATAAAATAAACTACTTTACCTTTGCAGCCAATTTAATTCTTAAACAAACAAAAACAAAAATGTATGGAGACAAAATTTACAGAACAACAGAGTTTGGAAGTAATCACGGAGATGATTAACAGGGCAAGGAACAATGTACAGAAGGGCAGCGCCAACAATATGATATATAATGGCTTTGCTGTGGCATTTGTGGCTGTTGCCAATTTTATTTTAGTGCACGTATTACCGGATGAGTATGGCTTTTATTCATTCAATATCTGGTGGCTGATGGTGCCATCGACTGTTATCAATCATTTCATAAAGCGAAAAATCAATCGTTCCGCCATTGTAAAAACGCATATTGACAGCATCATCAGTCGGCTTTGGCTTGGATTTTCCATTTCGGTAGCCTTCCTGCTTATCTCGATTTTCGGTATCTGTTTGGTATATGATAATTGGGTGGCAGCCTTGTTAATCACACCCGACATTATGATTATGACCGGACTTGTAGAATTTGGCATGGCGAAAATTTGTCGTTACAGGCCGTTCTTTTGGGGCGCAGTCGTCTTTTGGTCAGGCTCTCTGCTGTGCGTGTTCACTTATTACGTATTGAATCGAGGCGATTTGCATTTCCTTATTATAGCGGCCTGCATGATTGCCGGATTTGTAATCCCGGGTTACCAACTGAATAAATCTGCGAAAAAAAATGTTTAAAGATTTAGACCCATTATTACATTCTCAGTTGCGTTTGGCAATCATGTCGTTGCTGATCGGCGTGGAGGAAGCCGATTTCGTTTTCCTGAAGGAAGAAACAGGAGCAACGTCGGGAAACCTGAGCGTACAGATCGACAAATTACGCGAAGCCGGATATATAAACGTGGAGAAAACCTTTCGGAGAAAAATGCCGCGAACAGTATGCCGCATCACCCGGACAGGCGTGGA
>JAITPH010000235.1 GCA_031289515.1 Tannerella sp. | reverse complement strand
CGGTCAATGGTATGTGCGTGACGGTCAATGGAACGGACAGCACAACGGATGGATACGTTCCGTCAACGGCACTTTCGTCAATTCGACCGTAGTGGCGGAGAGCGGAATAGCCATTCATCCCGGAGACATAATCTCAATCGGGGATGCAAAGTTACGAGTGGAAGGATATTAATTAACTGATAAATAATAAAACAAATGAACAAGAAAATTACAATTGGACGCAGTTCTTCGAGTGATATAAAAATCACCGAAACATCAGGCAACGTGAGCCGTCACCACGCCACGCTGTACGTAGTAGGAAGCCGTATGGAGATAGAAGATCATAGTACAAACGGAACATTTGTCAACGGCAAACGTATTCATAACAACCGCACGGAAGTGACGCAGAGCGATGAAATCAAGTTCGGCAACATGGTGCGCCTGTCATGGAGCGAAGTGAACAGGATAATAGAACGTAAAAGCAGGCAAGTAAGCGGAAAGTCGAGCGAAAAGGTAAGTGATAAGGTAAGCAAAAACGAAAGTGGAAAGATCGCAAAGCAACCCGTAACAATAAATAAAATGTGGATATGGGCTGCCGCATGCGTCATTGTTGTTGCCATTATTGTCGGTGTTATGTTCTCAAACATGGATCCAAATGACGGCTCAAGAAGAGCGACGAATACCAATTGCCGTATTTTCAGTCCTTACAACGGCGATTTCACGTGGAGTGGCACTTGCGCAAAGAAATATGCTGAAGGACAGGGTACTATCGAATGGGCGACGGGACAGAAATACGTCGGCGAGGTGCATAACGGGCATATTTCAGGCAAAGGCAAAGAATACTCCGGCAGCAGATTGGTTTACGACGGCGACTTTGTTGACGGCAAAAGAGAAGGATTCGGATCACTGTATCATGATGATGCACAAATAGTTAAGCGACAAGGATTTTTCAATGACGGCGAGTTTCTCAATGAGGCGAAAGCGCAGGAGTTGTGTGCAAAAACCGCGACCGAACTTGTCAGTTCATATTTCAATGGCGGCGACAACGTTGTCTATAAGCTGTATTATTATAGTGAAGACTTGAACAAAACCCAGTTTGAATTGATTTTTGACCTTGAGTTTTCCAAAAATAATGCATTCTATAAATGTAGGGTAAAAGCACGCCAACCGGGTAGCCCGGCATTGGAAATACTTGATGGCAACGAGAATGTCATAAAATGGCAAAACAAGAACACAGATTCAGACGGTATTTTAGAAGCGCTTTTTGGTAAAGTAATCGGAGGTCTTTTGAATATGGCTGGTGACTTCATATTAGAGAGCTTACCGACTGCAATAGAGTGGATATTTAACTTGTTTTAATATCAATATTTTAAATGGATTTTTAAATAAAAATATGCAACTGCAAGAAAATGAATTATTTAACAATCGCTACCGTCTTGTAGGACTACTGGGAACGGGAGGCTTCTCGGAAGTATGGCTTGTCGAAGATTCTTTGGTCGAAAACAAGCGTATGGCGCTCAAGATATACGCCTCGGCTCAGGGATTGGACGACGATGGAGTGAAAACCTTCAGCGAAGAGTTTGCTTTAGTCTACGGTTTAAGCCATACAAACCTGCTATGCGCCTCGACGTTTGATATTTGCGAACGGCGACCATATCTGATAATGCCGTATTGCGCCAACGGCTCGGCTAACAAGCTGATCAAAAACATTTCCGAGCCTCATGTATGGAAGTTTATCCATGACGTCTCTGCGGGTCTGGCATATCTGCACAAGCAAAATCCTCCGGTCATTCATCAGGATATAAAGCCTGCTAATGTGATGCTTAACGACAGGGGCGAGTATCAGATTGCCGACTTTGGCGTAAGTAAACGCATTCGGAATACCTTGCGCAAAAGCGTCGCCGCAAAGCCCAGTATGACCGGAGGAGGAACGCTGAATTACATGGGACCCGAGCGCTTCGGCACAAACAATATGGCTGTAAAAGCAAGCGACGTATGGGCGCTGGGCGCTACCGTTTTTGAACTGATAACGGGCGATGTGCCTTTCGGCGAACATGGCGGACTGATACAAAAAGGCGGCGCGGAAATTCCCGTCATCACGGACGAATGGTCTGATGATTTGAAGCAGGTCATTACGCTTTGCCTCGATAAGGAAACATGGAACAGACCTTCGGCGGAGCAGTTAGGTCAATGGGCAGAGCAGCATTTCAGAGGCGAAAGGGTAAATTTCGACCGACAAGACGCTGCATCACAAAATCCTGCCCCGAAGTCCGAAGTAATCGACAGCCGCAAAACCGCAAGGATGAACGTCGAAAATACAACACCTGACGAGGATAGCAAAAAGATTCCTCCTGCGGGAAAAAAGCCGGTATTTAATAAAGTATATTCATGGATTATTATTGGTATCATTGTTTTTATTACTGCCGCAGTAAGTCTGAAATCGACCACATTGCCGTATTCCAAGGGACCGGTAATTTGGAATCGCATATCTTATGTGGAGATATGGCCTGATATAGAAGTCTATTGTGACATTACGAATGAAGACAAAAAAAGAGGAGGTGAATTTACTTTGGAAGTAACATTGTATTCCGAAGGAAAATCCATTTATTTCACGGACAGCAAATATATTAGTCCAATGCAAACAGTTCGCTTGTATCAGAAAAAAGGAATAGAATCAGGTACATTTAAAGAAGGCACAATAACGAAAACGGAAAAGGTTATAGCGCCGAAGAAGGAGGAATAATTATGTCAAGAAAAGAAATAAAAAAAAGATATAAATATGAATAAAAAGATTATTGCAAGCGTGATAGCGCTTATGTTTTTTGGTTCTGCGAAAAGCATGAACACTGGGGATAATTGCCTTATTATCAACCAATATAGTAATGTAAGCTACACATGGAGCGGTAGCTGCGAAGGCAGTTACGCAAACGGTTACGGGACTGTTACGTGGGCTGACGGACGAAAATACGTCGGGATAGTTCATGATGGGCAAATTACAGGTAATGGTAAGGAATACAAGGGCAATCTGTTACTTTATGACGGAGATTTTCATAATGGCAAATGGGACGGATACGGGACTTCATATCAGGATGACGGGACGAAGATAAAACGCAAAGGTCTTTTCAGCAAAGGCGTTTTCGCAAACGAAAAAGAAGTGCAAACACTTTGTAACGAACATGCTAACGCCATGGTTAAAAATTTTTTCGAGGGTGGAGATAAAATTAAATACTCCATCTATTCTTACTCCATAAATTTTGAGAAGACCAAAATGGAAATGGTTTATGACCTTGAGTTCTATAAGAATAACAATTTTTATACATGTCGGATAAAAACGGGGAAACCAAGTTCTGATACAGAAATTCTCAGTGGCAATACAAAAGTAAAAGAATGGCAGAAAATAAAGAATCCAAGCGGAGAGACAATCAAAGGCGTTTTTGAATGGATAGGAAACAACTCAGATGAAATTATTACAGCTATTCGTATATTAGACTGGCTTTTTAATTAAAAAATCGCATATATGCAACTGAAAGAAAATGAATTATTTAACAATCGCTACCGCCTTGTACGGTTGCTGGGAACGGGAGGTTTCGCGGAAGTATGGCTTGTCGAAGATTCTTTGGTCGAAAACAAGCGTATGGCGCTCAAGATATACGCCTCGGCTCAGGGATTGGACGACGATGG
>JAITPH010000278.1 GCA_031289515.1 Tannerella sp. | reverse complement strand
GACTGTCGTTTTGCATGGGCAATGTAAATACCAAAATGTATCCAGTCCAAAAGCGGTTGTCAGGTGACTTCATTGAAGACCCTAACTTCGCATCCGATTATTCATTATACGGCACGGAGATGGTACATGACTTCGGCGGGAACTATCCCAATATCGTTGCAACCGCATACATGGATGTAAATAATGACGGCGACGCGATAACCGCCCGAAACAACAGGTATACGGTCGAAAACACCAGCCGTGAACCATACCTTCGGGGGCTGATGTCGTATATCTCTGTTCGTGCAAAATTTATCCCAAATACTCTTGTGACGACGTATGATCCTTTGTTGGGTTTAGCCACATCAACACCCAATTCAACGATGTATAATAATTGGTATATATATCTAACGATCAATGGAGAGTATATATATATCAACAATTCTGAGGTTGGTCCTATTTGGTCTGCACACCCGGCTAATGCCGGAAACACATACCTTGGTAATTACACGAACGCATATTGCTACTATTATATTTATTTAGACCCGAAGACGTCCTATCCGCTTGCGCCGTATGCGTCGATTCGCAGTTTATACTACGACACGCGCATCACGCAAATCAACAAATTGGGCTATCCAGGTCCCTACCCCGAAGCGCCCGACCCGACAACCCCGCCGGAAACGCCGGCGAGAATCTCGGTAGACACGGATGTCAGGGACTGGACGCCGGTCTTGCAACCGTAATAAATCCGCCCTCTGCGCTTGCCGTCATTGCAGGCAGTAACCGTCATTGCGAGGAACGAAGCAATCCAGACTTATACAGGGCGCTGGATTGCTTCGTTCCTCGCAATGACGGCAAGCGCAGACGACAAGCGCAGCAGTTTCTCGTTGCCCAGTTCCTTATAAGACGCATCCTGTTCCGTCATGTCGACCGGAGCGCAGCGTAGTGGAGACATCTCGCATGTCGGAAGAAAATACGTGTCTGATCCACAAATTCCACGAATTAACACGAATAAATCGTCCTAAGATTCGTGCAAATTCGTGCCATTCGTGGACAAAAGAAAAAACGTATCTGATCCACGAATTTCCGTCATGTCGACCGAAGCGAAGCGTAGTGGAGACATCTCGCATGTCGGTAAACAAATGTCTCCATTGCGCTTCGTCCCTGCTTTTCCGCATTTGCCGGTTACAAATATACAGATAGACGTATTTCATACATATTTTCTTCTTCTCACAACGATTTTATCGCATCTTACATTCGTTGGCGTGCATCTTACATTCGTTGGAACGCATCTTACAAAGGGTATAATTCCGTCTCGCAGGATTTGCAAATCCAATCAAACGGAAAATCCAATCGAACGGAGTACGGAGGACGGACAGCGGCGGGGTGGCTTTTATTTCAACCGTTTATCGCCTATCATGACGCCGGTACGATATTTCTTCGGTCCCGTATCGGGCAAAATCCTGTAATCCGGCGATTTCACCGGCGATGCCGAGCGCGGCGACGTATACGTTTCTCCGGTTATCCGCGCAACAGCCGTCGCCAGCAAGGGATCGGACGTGTCGCCAAACGGTTTCAGGTCGAAATAGTCTTCCTCCGCTTTTATGTCCGGATCGAGACCGGTAAAAAAGTACTTTCCGGTCTTGTTCGTATAACGGAAATACATTATATACATTCCCCAGTTGGCTATATTCTTGTAGTAATTCCTGTCGCTGTAAACGTTGGCCGGCGAAATCAGGCCGCCGCCGCAGAACTTGCCGCTCGTCTGTCCGCCTACCGTAACGACGTCCATGTACGGCTCAAGCGCTATAATCGTGGCCTCCGACGCCGAGGCGCTGTTTTCCGTTGCCAGTATGAACACGCGGCTCAACTCCATGTTTACCGGCAACGTGTCCGTAAAATACTCCTTCATGTCGTCGCCTTTGCTTTGGTAATATTCCGTATAGGCCCTGTTCCATATCTGAACCTGATATACGTCCCTGTTCCTGACCGTATTTAGCGGCGCCAGAATACTGCTTAACACGATGGACGTGCGCACGTATCCGCCCGGATTGTATCTTAAATCGAGCACGACGTCCGTCACTCCGCGGCTTTTGAAACCGGAAAATACTCTTATCAAATCCGCTTCCGACTTGTCGAGAAAATCCGTATAGCACAAATATCCGATTCTGTTCGCGCCTTTAACTATTACCGTATCCTTGTTGATGGGATTCTGATACATCTCGACGGCGTTCAGGGATACGGTCGTGCCGCTTACGGAAATGCTTCCGGTTTCCCTGTTATAAATTCCCTTCGTGACCGAGACGGACGTCGAATAGTATAAATCGAGATAATTGTCTTCGGTAATATCCTGACCGTCTATTTTCACGATGATGTCGCCGCGTTCGATTCCGGCTTTGTCGGCGGGAGTTCCGGGATAGGCGTACAGCACGATGTAGAAAGACGTCTGGCTGTTTGTGAATCTGCCGCGTACTATCCGCCAGCCAAAAGACAGGCTTGTGCCTTGAAACTCTCCCTCCAGACCGTCTATGTCGTCCGTCAGCATCGACCAGTGATCGTCCTCGTGCCTCATGTCTTCAAACAGTTTGTACGGGTCTCCGTATGTCGTATAGCTCTTTTCAAACTTTGCCCAGTCTATCTCGTCTTCCCACAGATAGGCGTCGCTCACCAAATCCATGACGAACTTGTTTACTTTGATCGTGTCACCGTTGATTCCGTTTATCAGGTTAAAATCATCGTCATATTTTTCTCCGCAGCCGATAAAAGCCGATATTGTCACGGCTACAGACAGTATGTTTATTATTCTTTTCATCTTCTTTATTGTTTATCCGACTGCAAATATACATATAATTCACGGATTTTCCGCACTAATGGTGATATTTCTCGCCGCGGATAACCGTCATTGCGCGATAAAGCTGCTCGGCGAAAACGGCGCGAATCATCTGGTGCGAAAATGTCATCCTGCTCAACGAAAGACGCTCGTCGCCGACGGCATATACCCCGTCGCTGAATCCGTAAGCGCCGCCAATCACAAAAACGAGCCTCCTGACCGACGACATAAACCGCTTCTCAAGATACGAGGCAAACTGCACGGAGTCGAACTCGCGTCCCCGGCTGTCGAGCAAAACGCAATAATCGCCCTTCGAGAGACGTTTGAGTATCATTTGTCCCTCCTGCGTCCGCTGTTCGTCTTCGGAGAGGTTTTTCGCGTTCTTCAAGTCGGGAATTTCCTCGACTTCAAACGGCACATAATGCTTCAATCGCTCCCTGTATTCAACAAGTGCGTCATTCCAGCAACCGGCGTCGGTCTTCCCGACTACAAGCAAAATCATGTTCATTTTCGACAGGAATTTATAAATTCAGGGCGTAAATATATATACAAAAATGTCAAATTGCCACTTTTTAACTTTATTTTTTCGTCAGTCTCGGAATACATGGCTACTTTTGCAAAAAATAATATTAAACGATATGGGAAAAATATTACTGACATTAACGGCAACGCTCGCATTCTGGAGCGTTAATGCGGCGGACGTTACTCCGATTACGGAGGCGTTCCGTACCGGCAAGGCAGAGGCTCTCAAGGGAAAAATGAGCGCGGAAATAGACATAGTCGTACCGGACGGATCGAAAAAAGTCGCGGGCGAACAGGCTGTCGCGATACTCGACAATTTTTTCAAGTCGCACAAGGTTTCGGGTTTCACGGTCGTGCACAATGCCGACAAGAACGAGTCGGGCTTTATTGTGGGCAAACTGTCGACCGACAAGGGCGAGTTTCGCGTCAATATCACTTATACGGCTTCAAAAGACGGAAAAATACTCATCCAGATAATCCGAATAGAATAATATGACGACAGAAATAAAAACTCCGGACTGCCTGATTGACGAACTGATAGCGCTGGCTTTTGCCGAAGACATCGGAGACGGCGACCATACCACGCTATGCTGCATCCCGCCGACGGCAACCGGCAAAAGTCGCCTGATAATAAAGGAAGACGGCACGATTGCGGGCGTCCGGACGGCCGAGCGGATTTTTAACCGTTTCGACCCCGAAATGCGAATGGAGATATTCATTCCGGACGGAACGGAAGTCAAAAACGGAGACGTGGCTTTCACCGTCGAGGGCAGGATTCGGTCGATACTCCAGACGGAGCGTCCCGTCCTGAACGTCATGCAGCGGATGAGCGGCATCGCCACTACGACCCGCCGCTACGTCAAGGCTCTCGAAGGTACCGGGACGCGCGTCCTCGACACCCGCAAGACGACGCCCGGAATGCGCATCCTGGAAAAGGAAGCCGTCCGCATCGGAGGCGGCGTGAATCACCGGACAGGTCTTTTCGACATGATTCTGCTTAAAGACAATCACGTCGATTTCGCAGGCGGAATAGAACTTGCCATCTCCCGCGCCCGGAAATATCTTGACGATAAAGGCAAGACGCTGAAAATAGAAATCGAAGTGCGCAGCCTCGACGAACTGGATGAAGTATTGCGCATCGGCGGCGTTGACCGCATCATGCTCGACAACTTCGACATCCCTGCTACCCGCGAAGCCGTCAATCGCATTGCCGGAAGATACGAAACGGAATCGTCGGGCGGCATTACGCTCGATACTTTGCGCGACTTCGCCGACTGCGGCGTCGATTACATCTCCGTCGGAGCGCTTACCCATTCCGTCAAAAGTCTTGACATGAGCCTGAAGGCAGTCTGAAGTTATCAATCAAAAAGAATTATGATTAGAGCATTTGTCTTTTTTACGGTTTTGGCGCTGTTTTCTTCTGCCATCGAAGCGCAAACGCTTACCGGCAGGATAACCGACACGAAACACCGGCCTGTCCCGAACGCCGCCTTTTATATCCGCGAAACTACGCAGGGACTGGTTGCAGACAACGAGGGCGAATTTCGGCTGGAGCTGAAGGAAGGCGTCTATACCGGCGAAGTCTCGTCGCTGGGTTACACAAAGCAAACCGTGACGTTCACCGTCACGGCGGACGGCGCCAAGCTCGCTATCGAACTTGAGGAAATGGCATACCGGCTACGCGAGGTTGTCGTCACAAAAGGAAAGGAAGACCCCGCCTACTATTCGATGCGAAACGTGATTGCCCGCGCGCCGTACTTCCTGCGGCAGATAAAGGCTTACGAAGCGGATATCTACATCAAAGGCTCTATCAAAGTCGACAAGATTCCGGCTTTGTTAAAAAGCCGGATAAAGGACAAAAAGGCGCTCGACATGATTGACAAGCTGTACCTCCACGAATCGCAAAACGAAGTGAAATACCGCGAACCCGATAAATACGAACAGCACGTAACGGCAATATCGAGCACCATTCCCGAATCATTCAACATCAACGACAACTTCCTGATAGATTTGATAAAGGGAAACATCTACTACCCGACCTCTTTCGGCGGACTGCTCGGCGCAGGCTCGTTCTCGGTATATAAATTCAGCCTCGAAGATTCATATATCGAAGACGGCCGATTAGTAAACAAAATCAGGGTGACGCCGAAAAAGAACAGTCCGCAGTTGGTCAGCGGCTGGCTTTATGTCGCCGAGGATATATGGATGATTCAAAAAGTAGACTTGACCGCCGCTCCAATAGGCGCGACCTACCGCTTCAACCTCTCCTACAACGAGGTCAGACCCGACGTGTTCATGCCTACCGCCTACGACATGTTGATTAACATCAGCGTGATGGGCATAAAGGGCAGCGGACGTTTCTACGCTTCCATGAAATACAATAGCATCGAGACGAACAGCAACTACGTCATTAACCGGAACGACAGTACGCCAGCCGCGACTTCGACCGCCTCGCCAACCAGGCCGCCGACCAAGAAACAGCAGAAAGACCTGAAAAAGCTCGAAGAACTCGTCGGCAAAGACCGCTTGACGACCCGCGAGGCGTACAGGATGGCGAAATTGGTGGAATCGACCGTCGAAACGGAAGAGGAGAAACAGAAAAAGCGACGCCTCGAAAGACGTCCGGCGGATTCTCTGATCGTCGCCACCCGCGACACGCTTGCCATGAAACGCGATTCGACGTTCTGGGTCAAGGCGCGCACGCTGCCGCTCAAGGACGACGAAATCAGAAGCTACATTCAGCGCGACAGCCTGCGTCTTGTCGTCGATTCGGTGCAAAGCGCCGATTCCATTCACAACCGGACGGCGGGAACATGGCTAATGCACTTCCTGCTCGGCGAAACCGTGAAAATCGACAGCAACAGATTCTTCTTACAATACGGCGGCCTCGTGACGGCTTACAGGGAATACAACTTCGTGGACGGCTTCCGGCTCGGTCAAACATTCCGGTTTGGAGGCAATTTCAAGGACAGCCGGTCGATACGTTCGTTCACCGTCTCGCCTGCCGTCTACTACACGACGGCTCGCAAGGAACTTATCCGGACTGTCGACGGCTCGCTCGTCTACGCTCCGATGCGCGGCGGCAAGTTCGACTTCTCAACCGGCAATACATCGACCGACTTTGCCGGAAACGCGGGCGGCAACCGGCTGGGCAATTCCGTAGCCTCGATTTATTCGGCAAGAAACATCGTCAAATACTATCGGAAGAAATTCGTATACCTGTCGAATCGCATTGACCTGGCAAACGGTCTGGTTCTAAACACAAGTTTCGAATACGAGAAAAGAAACGACCTCGACAACAATACGACCTTCAACTTCGCCGGAAATACGCCTGCGTCGAACAGACCGCACGGACAGACGGACCTGATGCCGACGCACGAATCGTATACGGCGAATATTGCCCTCTGGTATACTCACAGGCTTCATTACCGCATCCGGAAAGGAGAAAAGATATACCTCAATTCCGATTTTCCGTCCGTACAGTTCCTCTATTCGAAAGCTTTTCCGGGCAAAAGCAATCTCAATTCGTCGTATGACAAAATCGAGGCTTGGGTTTATCAGGAAATCAAGCTCAATCTGTTCGACCGTCTGCTCTACGCAGTGGACGGCGGAATGTTCCTCTCCAAAAGCAAGACATATCTGCCGGACTTCAAGCATTTCCGGACGAGCGAGATTTTCTTTACCGGCAATGCGCTGTCAAACAGTTTCAGCCTGCTTGACAATTATTCGCCTGCGACAAACGACAAATGGCTTCAGGCTCACGTGTCTTTCAATTCCGATTATCTGCTGATAAAACAGATACCGCCGCTGCAACGGTACGTCTTCGACGAATCGCTGCACGTAAAAACGCTGTGGACGCCAAACATGATTCACAGCGAAGCAGGCTATTCGATCGTTCTCGGCGACGTGGGACAAATAGGCGTATTCGTCGGCTTCAACCGCCTGAAATACGACGGCGTCGGAATAACAGTCAGCCTGCCGATAATCGGCAATTGACAGGTGTCAATTCCGGATTTATGACTTTTGACTAATATAATCTTTTTATGCAAAACAAAGCAGTATTATTATCCATCGCAATAGCGATTATGAGTATCTCCGAAGTATGCGCAGTCCGTCGTTTATCGGACTACGTCAATCCTTTTATCGGAGCGAGTACCAACACTAAAGCCGCTCACGCGAACCACGGACTGGGCAAGACGTTTCCGGGCGCGGCAACGCCTTTCGGCATGACGCAGGTCAGCCCGAATACCATAACCGGCGGCGACAACGGACCGGGTTACAGCTACGAACATACAAGCATCGAGGGCTTCGCCTTCACGCAAATGAGCGGCATCGGCTGGTACGGCGACCTGGGCAATCTGCTGGTAATGCCGACCACAGGCAGCCTTAAAACGGTTGCGGGCGAACACGACGACACCCCGTCCGGCTACCGTTCGCTCTACGACAAGGACAGCGAACAGGCGAAAGCAGGCTATTACGCCGCGTTCCTGACCGACTACGGCGTCAAGGCCGAAGCGACGGCATCGCCTCACGGCGGCGTTCTGCGATTCACGTTCCCCGAAAACAAGCTGTCGCGCATTCAGATCGACCTCGCAAGGCGTGTCGGCGGAACTTCCGTTCGCCAGTATGTCGAGGTAGCGGACAAACATACGATTCGCGGCTGGATGAAATGCACGCCCGACGGCGGAGGCTGGGGTAACGGCAGCGGCAAACCGGACTATACGGTTTATTTCTACGCCCGCTTCAGTCGCCCGCTCGAAAACTGCGGTTTCTGGAAAGCCGACATTCCCGACGACTGGAAACGCCGGCTCGGCGACGTGACCGGAAAAGAATACAGACAGCGCGTATCGGAAGCGGAAATAATCCGCAACGCAGACAGGATGGAAGGCAAACACATCGGTTTCTTCACCGAATTTGAGACGTCGGCCGGCGAAGCGGTCACTTTCAAGGCAGGCATTTCATTTGTCGATATGGACGGCGCGGAACGTAACTTCCATGCCGAACTGGAAAACAGTTCCTTCGACGCCGTGAGGGAACAAACCCGCAAACTGTGGGACAGGGCGCTGGGCAAGATAACGGTCGGGGGCGGAACGGAGGACGAGCGGACGGTCTTCTACACCGCCCTGTATCATACGATGATAGACCCGCGCATGTTTTCGGACGTCGACGGCAGGTATCCGGGCGGCGACAAGCTGATTCACAAAACGGACAGATACAGCCGTCGCACGATCTTCAGCGGCTGGGACGTGTTCCGCAGCCAGTTTCCGTTGCAGACAATCATCAATCCCACGCTCGTGAACGATGAAATAAATTCGCTCATAGACCTCGCCGAAGAAAGCGGCAACGGATATTACGAGCGATGGGAGTTCCTGAACGCCTATTCGGGCTGCATGATCGGCAATCCTGCCATCTCGGTCATCGCCGACGCATACGTGAAGGGCATCAAAAACTACGACGTCGAGAAGGCTTACCGTTACGCGCTCAACACGTCGAAAGCCATCGGCAACGGACAGTCCGGATATTCGGCCGGCAGCATTTCGCAGACGCTCGAATATGCCTATTCCGACTGGTGCATGTCGGTACTGGCGGGCGAACTCGGCAAGGACGGCGACAGGACTTATTTCGACGAAAGGGCGAAGGCTTACCGGCTGATATTCGACGATTCGGTCGGCTGGTTCCGTCCGCGCAGGAAGGACGGCAGCTGGGAGACGTGGCCTGTCCGCGAAGGCAGAATCAGGGACGATTACGGTTGCGTGGAATCGAATCCCTACCAGCAGGGCTGGTTTGTGCCTCACGACATCGACGGAATGGTTGCCCTGATGGGCGGCGAGGAACGGACGCTTGCCGACCTGACGGAGTTCTTCGAACGTGCGCCGGAAGACTTGCTCTGGAACTCGTACTACAATCACGCCAACGAGCCTGTCCACCACATACCGTTCATGTTCAACCGTCTGAAAGCGCCCCGCCTGACCCAGAAATGGACGCGCCATATCTGCGCAAACGCATACGGCAACCGTGTCGAAGGTCTTGTAGGCAACGAGGACGTGGGACAGATGTCGGCATGGTACATCCTCGCGGCGTCGGGAATACATCCGGTATGTCCGGGCGATGCGACGTATGAAATAACAAGTCCCGTCTTCGACCGTATAACGTTCAACCTCGATTCGGGCAAAAAGTTCACAATAAAAGCAATCAACAACTCCCCAAAAAACATCTACATCCAAAAAGCCAAACTGAACGGCAAACCGTACTCGCCGACTTACCTGAATCACCGTGACATCGCCGCCGGCGGAACGCTTACGCTTTATATGGGAGGGGATTTATAATGACAATACAGGTATCCGTCATTGCAATTGACTGGTAACCGTCCATCCTATCTTAAAAGCGCTTTTGTAGCAAGTTATACCGAAAACCAAATTATTATGGAACAGATGCATAGCGACAAA